>NZ_JBJXIB010000105.1:0-20975 GCF_046115965.1 Janthinobacterium sp. CG_23.3
GATCTGGCTTGGATTGAAGGATGTTCACGTGGCGGCGGAAACGATACGCACCCTACGCGAAATGGGGGCGCTCAAGAGTTGTGTATAACGAGGTGGGTCTGCCCCCCGTTTTGCGGCTGCGGGGTGCGGACGCACGCGCGGCCACTTCCTTAGATTTGACGGCGCGTCGCTGCGCTTGGGCTATTGCGCGGACCCGGCCGGCGGCAGCGGGTTGCCGCGCACTTGGAAGCGGCTGGCGGCCACCACCTTGTCCTGCGCGTCGAGCAGCGCCAGCTTGTGCTCGCCCGGCACCGGCCGCCACGCCAGCGCGGCGCCGGCCGGGCCGAGCTCGGCGCCGTCCAGGGTCCAGCGCAGGCCCTGCCCCGCCTGCGCCTGGAAGAACACGCGCTGGATCGCCTCGGGGATGTCGGGGTCGATGGCGATGATGCTGCTGTCGCCCGGGTACAGGATCTTCGGCGGCCGGTGGTTCTCGCCGACCAGCGCGACGACGGCGCTTTCGGTGCCGCGGATGAACCATTCGCTGCGCTCCGGTTCCAGCGCCGGCTGGTAGGCCACGCGCTGGCGCAGCAGTTCGCGCGGCGCCGTCGGCGCCCGGCTCGGCCGCTGCCGGTGCAGGTAGTCCATGACGTCGCGCCACACCGGCGCCGCGCCCGTCACGCCGGAGACGTCCCACATCGCTTTGCCGTCGAAGTTGCCAACCCAGACGCCCAGCGTGTAGTGCTCCGAGTAGCCGACGCACCAGTTGTCGCGCATGTCTTTGCTGGTGCCGGTTTTGACGGCGCTCCAGAACGTCGTGCCCAGTTCGTTCTTCAAGCCGAAGGTCAGGCTGCGCGCCGCGCGGTCCGCCAGGATGTCGCCGACGATGAAGGCGGCGCCGGCGTCGAGCACGCGGCGCGGCCGCTCGGGCGCGCGCGGCAGCAGGCTGGTGCTGCCGGCCAGGCCGCCGTTGGCCAGCGTGCGGTAGGCGTTGCTCAGTTCCAGCAGGCTCACTTCGGCCGAACCCAGCGCCAGCGAGTAGCCATAGTAGTCGGCCGATTCGCTCAAGCTGCTCAGGCCGACGTCGCGCAGCCGGTTGTAGAAGCCGTCCAGCCCCGTCAGCACCAGCGTGCGCACGGCCGGCACGTTGAGCGAGCTGGCCAGGCTGGTGCGGGCGCTGACGTAGCCCTTGAATTGGCGGTCGTAGTTTTGCGGGATGTACAGGCCGGCGTCGGTCGAGATGTCGATTGGCGCGTCGTCCAGCAGCGAGGCGGCGGTGATCAAGCGCCGTTCGATGGCCAGCTGGTACAGGAAGGGTTTCAGGGTGGAGCCGGCCTGGCGCAGCGCCGCCACGCCGTCGACGTCGCTGGCGCCGGCGTTGCCGACGTAGGCGAGGATGTCGCCGCTGCGGTTGTCCAGCACCACCAGCGCGCCGTCGTTGACGTTGCGCTCGCGTAGCGCGCCCAGTTGCTGGCGCAGCGCGTTTTGCGCGAAGCGCTGCAACGCGCCGTCGAGCGTGCTACGCACCGCCTCGCCCGGCTTCTTCAGCAGTTGTTGCGCCACCTGTGGCGCCGGCTGCAGCTCGGCGTACAGCGCGGTGCGCTGCAACGCGGTGTCGACGCGCGCCTCGATCAGCTGGCAGCTGCTGTCCATTTTGCTTTCCTTGGCCAGCGCGCAGGCGCGCCGCGCCAACGTTTTGGCCGGCGCGTTCGGCGCCCGCACCAGGCTGGCGAGGATCACCGAGTCGGTCTGGTTCAGCCCCGACGGCGCCTTGCCGAACAGGCTGTGCGAGGCCGCGCCGATGCCCTGCAATTCGCCGCGGAAGGACACCAGGTTCAGGTAGGCCTCCAAAATTTGCGCCTTGCTCCAGCCCTCCTCGATGGCCTGGGCGGCGCGGATCTGGTCCCATTTCTGGCCCCAGCTGCGCCCGGCGCTGCTGGCGCGCAGGTCGGCGTCGAGCTGCCCGGCCAGTTGCATCGTGATGGTCGAGGCGCCGCGCGGACGGCGCTGGAACAGGTTGTCCCAGGCGGCCTTTCCCATCGCGCCGAGGTCGACGCCGCCGTGCCGCATGAAGTGCTGGTCCTCGGCCAGCAGCACGGCCGCGCGCAGCGCCGGCGAGATGTCGGCCAGCGCCACCCACGGCAGCCGGCGCGCCTTCATGTCGACCCGCAGCGATTGCAGCGCCTCGCCGTGCCGGTCCAGCAGTTGCGCCTCGGAGCTGCGGTAGGCCGCCTTGACCTGGCCCGACGTCAGGGGGGCGTCGTCGGCCGCCAGCGCAGCCGCGCTCAAGCCCAGCGCCAGCGCCATGATGCAAACCCGCGCCATGCTATGGCCCGACCTTCAACACGCCGTTCGGGATTTCGCCGAACATCTCGGGCGAGTACATCGCCTCGACCCGGCTGGCCGGCAGGTTGAAGTCGCCGGCGTTGTTCAGCCGCAACGTGTATTCGACGCTCCATTTCCCCTTCGGGACGAACTCGTAGTAGGCGCGGAAGGCTTCGAAGGTGCGCTCCTCGAAGGCCGGCCAGACCCAGCCGCTGCGCTTTTCGCCGGCGCTCAACATCTGCGAATCGCGCCCGAGGCCGGTGCCCAGCACGCTGGCGCTGGCCGGGATCGGGTCGTCGACCACCACCCAGGTCATGTCGGCTTGCGCCTCCAGGTCCAGGCGCACCCGGTAGACGTCGCCGCGCGACCAGACGCCGGCGCTTTTCCGTTCGACCGCGGTGATGGTTTTGACGATGGTATAGCCGCTGGACAGCGGCGCTTTGAGCGAAATCGCCGCCAAGCTCGACACCGTCGCCCACGGCTTGCCGGTGCCGGTATGGGCTATTTTCAGCTCGCCGGCCCCGCGCGGCCAAGCCTGTAGGATGGCGGCGCCAGGTGCGCTCCACTTCTGCGTCTTCTCGGCGCCGGCCAGCGTCACGCTGGTGCTGCCGCCGACGGCCTCGGACTCGAACTTGTCGGAGAATTTGCGGATCGCCAGCGTGCCCCAGGCGTTCGCCACCGTGGTGTCCCAGCGGCCCTTGTGCTGGCGCCCCAGCGCGCCGCGCACCAGCCGGCCGATGTCGTCCTTCCACGCCGGGTTGTCCAGAACCGCCAGCAGCAGGCGGTTGGCGTTGACGTCGCCCGACACCATCAGCCACCACCAGTTGTCGCGCCGCTCGGTCGAGAAGCCCATCGTGGTGCCCTGGAAGTTCAGGCGCGCGCGCAGGATTTGCTGCGCCTCGGCCAGCAGGGCGTCGCGCCGCGCCAGTTGCGGCGTGCGTTGCAGCACCAGATACCAGTCGATCACGGCCGAGGTCGGCCACAGGTTCGGCTCGACCGCGAACGACTCCAGCGCGTCGGGCGCCACCTTGGCCGAGCGCGACAGCGCTTCCAGCGCGGCCACTTTGCGCACCGCCAGGTCGGCCGTCGGCATCGCCGAATAACGCAGCACGCGGCCCTGGACGAAGTTGGACAGCGCCTCCTCCATGCGGTTCTTGGCCTGTTCGGGAATCGCGTAGCCCGCCTCCGCCGTGGCCGACAGCACGTAGGCGGTCAGGCTGTCGCTGCCTTGGTTCATCATCGGGAAGTACTTCAGCAGGCCGTCGCCGTCCAGGTAGGCCGGCAAGGTCGCCACCAGCGCGCGCCACATCGCCGCGTCGCCCAGCGCGATGGCCTTCGAGGTGCTTTGCTCGAAGCAGCTGTACGGGTAGGCGCTCATGTACTCGCGCACGCCCGGCAGGTCGCCGCCCAGTTGCGCGCTCAGCAGCGTTTGCACGCCGCCGCGACCGGGCAAGGCGTCGGCCGGCATCTGCACCGCCATCGCCCGCGGTTTGTCGATCTGCAGCAGCGTCGCCTGGTAGGTGCGCACCGGCACCGCGTACGTCACCCTCTGCTTGACGCGCAGCTTGTCGGTGGCGGCGCCGGCCTTGGCGCTGACGTCCCACACCAACTCTTTCACCCCGGCCGGCACCGGATAATTCCAGCCGAGGTCCTGGGCCTGGCCGGCGCCCAGCGTCACGCTCTGGCGCGCCAGCGCCTGGCCCTGCACGCTGGCGGCCAACTCCACGTTCATCTCGGCGGCCGAGGTGTTGCGCACCGTGAAACCGGCGCGGAACTTGTCGCCCTCGCGCACCAGCGCCGGCAGGCCGGACAGCACGATCAAGTCTTGCGAGCTGCGGATTTCGGTCTTGCCGGTGCCGAACAGGTCGGCGCCGGCGCTGGCGATGGCGACGATGCGGAACGCCGTCAGCGAGTCGTTCAGCGGCACCTGCACCGTGGCTTCGCCGTGGGCGTCGAGCTTGACGCTGGCCTTCCAGAACAACAGCGTGTCGAACAGCTCGCGCCCGCCGCCCTTGCCGCCGCCGCCGCCGTGCGGGAAGGCCTTGCGGCCGAAGTGGCGCTTGCCGATCACTTGCATCTGCGCGGTCGAGGTTTCCACCTGCAGGCTGCGCTGCCGCATCATGGCGTCGAGCAGCTCCCAGCTGTCGTTCGGCATCAGCTCCAGCAGGCCGACGTCGACCGCCGCCAGCGCCACCTCGGCGCCGGCCGGCAGGGCGCGGCCGTCGGCGCGCGCCACCTTCACTTTGACCTGCGCCTTGTCGCCGGTTTTATACCCCTCGCGGTCGCTGGCGACCTGCACCTTCAGCTCGTGCGCCTGCCAGCCCACGCGCAGCGCCGCCACGCCCATCTTGTAGGCCGGCTTGCCCAGGTCGACCAGCGCGGTCGGCTGCACCCCGGCCACGCGGCCGCGCACCACCAGCACCGAAACATAGACGTTGGGCGCGTAATGCGGCTTGACCGGAATCTCCAGCACCGGCTCGCGCCCCGACAACTGCCGCACATAGGTGTCGATGATGCCTTCGCGCTCCACCGTCACCAGCGCTGTGCCTTCGCGGAACGGCATGCGCACTTGCAGCTTGGCGCTCTCGCCCGGCTCGTAGCGTTTTTTCTCCGGCAGCAGGTCGATGCGGTCGTTGTCGCTGGCGTCGAACCACCAGTCGCCGCCGCCGGCCACCCAGGTTTCGCGGTTGGCGACGGCGGCGCGGTTGTCGGCGTCGACGGTGCGCGCGCGCAGGATCAGGTTGCCGCTGGCGGGCGCCTTCACTTCGCACAGCAGCAGCCCCTTGGCGTCGGTCTTGCCTTCGCAGGCGGCGCCCAGGCGCAGCACCTCGTTTGAATTTTCGTAGGCGTAGAAGCCGCCGATCAGGCGGCGCCGGTGCGAATAGGTTTTACGCTGGAAAAAATCGACCGCGACCGGTGCGCCCGCCACCGGCTTGCCGGCGGTGTCCAGCACCGCCACCTGGAACTTGAAGGCGTCCTTGCTCAGCGCCCAGCCGTCCGGTTTGATGCCGATGACGCTCTTCGACGGCCACAGCGGCACCCGCGTCGACACCGACAGCGTTTCGCCGTTGGCGTCCTGGTAGGCCAGTTCGGCCAGCAGCTCGCGCGGCACCGTCAGCGCCGGCAGCTGGTCGACCGTGACGCGCGCGCCGCCGGCCCGGTCCAGGTTCAGGCTTTGCGTGCGCGCCGGGCCGCCGGCCTGCCCGCCGGCTTGCTCCTCCCCATTGCCCTCGTCCTCGTCGAAGCCGGCGGTGTCCTTGGTCAAGCCTTCCTTGACGTCGCCGTTGCTGAAGGTGAAGTCGTCGTAGTCGGGGAAGCTGACGCTGTGGTTCTGCAACAGCGTGCGCAGCTTCACCGGCGCGTTCGCCGCGCCGCCGCCGGACAGGTAGTTGAGCTGTATGTCGAGGTCGATTTTGGCGGCCTGCACCGGCGCCGTTTTCGGACCCTGCAACAGCGCCTTCATGGTCGGTACGCGGAAGGCCTCGACCCGGAAGCTGCCGGATGGGCGCCCGGCCATGCTGACGTCGTAGACGCCCTGCCTGGCGTCGGCCGGAATGGCCCAGTCGTTTTCGGCCGCGCCGGCGCCCGACCAGCGCAGCGGCAGTTCGTATTTCTGTTCGCTGCCCTGGTGTGTGAGGATCACCTTGTCGGCGCCGCCGGGGCCGTTGCCAGCCGCCGCCAGGGCGATGCCGGCGGCCGTGTGGCGGCGCAGGAAGTGCTTCATGTGTACCGTCTCGCCGGCGCGCAGCAGGGTGCGGTCAAATACCGTCGACAGCAGCGTGTTGTCGTCGCGCAGATCGGCGGTCGGCAGGTTGAAGCGCCAGGCCTCGATGCCGCCGACCCAGTTCGACAACGTGAAGGTCATGTCGCCGCCGCTGCGGGCGCTGACGAAGTAGTCCTCGTTGCCTTCGCATTTGGAAGCGGCCAGCTCGCGCTTGACGTGGGCCACGCCGGCGCCGTCGGTGACGCCCCGCCACAGCAGCTTGCCGGCGCAGTCGCGCACCGCCACTGCCGCCTGCGGCACCGGCGCGCCCTTGTCGAGCGTGGTCACCCACACCAGCGACGAGGCGGCCCCGTGCTTGAAGTGCGCCGCCAGGTTGGTCACTAGCGCGGCCGAGTGGATGTAGGCGCTGCGCGGCTTGGCCAGCAGCACCGCGCCGAGTTTCGGACTGGCCAGTTCGACCACGTAGAAGCCGGTTTTTGGCAGCGGGATGCCGATCACCTCGAAGGCGCGCTTGCCGCCCGGCTTGGGCAGCGCGAAGCTGCGCGTGGCGCCCTTGCCGGCGAAGACCGAGGTGGCCATGTCGCTGCCGTACTGCGCGCCCGGCTGCCACGAGCGCCCGCCCGACAGGCGTTTGAGCCAGTCGATGATGAATTGGTCCTGGTCGTCGGGCAGGCGCAGCATATTGCCCTGCACCGGGCTGCTCTTGCCGGCCAGCGTGGCCTCGACGTTGCGCACGGTGACGGGCAGCAGGCGGTCGCCGCGCGCCTCCAAAATGCCGAAGCTGGCCGGGAACTTGACCAGCGGCGGTTGCTCGTCGGTGCGCACCGCCAGCGGGTAGCGCGCCTGGTTCAGCAGCGCGCGGCCGGCGTCGTCCTTCAACTTCGGCGGCAGGGCGATGGTGAATTTGCTTTGCTCCGGCAAGGGGCCGGCAAAGGTGACGGCGTCGACGTAGTCGGCCTTCTCGTTTTCCTTGTCGGCGGCGGGGCGGAACACCTTGCCGGCGGCGCTGGTGAGCGTGATCGCCTGGGCGTCGCGCGCCTTGATCGGCGCGCTGAATTGCAGCCGCATCGGCAGGAAGGGAATGCACTGGGCCTTGGTGCTGGTGCGCTCGCAACTGAACTTGACGGTGAAGTCGGGCCGGGTCTGGTAAGGCAGCGTTTGCGCCTGCGTGGCGGCGACGCCGCCGGCGGTGGCGATGCCCTCGCCCCACACCAGCGCAACCTTGGCGTTGGCCGGCAAGGTGCGCTTGCATTGCAGCAGCACCAGCGGCAGCGCCGCGCCGCGCTTGCCGTCCGGCGCCGCCTTCCACGTTTCGCCGCGGCCCTCGGCGTACTGCTTCAGGTGGCGTTCGACGAAGTTCTTGCGCAGCGCGAGCAACTGTTCGCGCTCCTGGCCCTGCAACAGGCGCACGCCGATTTTTTCGTTGATGCCGTCGGCGCGGCAATAGGCGTGCGCCGCGACGCTGGCCTCGTTCGGCACCGCGTCCAACCCCAGCATGAAAATCTGGTTCTCGTCGATGCGCCCCTGCCCTTCGCCCGGCAGCGCTTCGACGATGGCCGGGCCGCCGGTCGAGAAACTGTAGCCGGCCGGCCCCGCCAGCGCCTGCCCGGCCAGGTCCTTCAAGCCCGCCTTCAGCGTGAAACGGCACACCAGGCCGGCCGGCAGGTCGCGTTCGAAGTCATAGCTCCAGTTGCGCCCGTCGGCCCAGCGCCCCTTGCCGGGCTGCGCGCAATCGACGTCGAAGGGGTCGCCCAGGCGCAGGTCGCCGAACGGCACCATCTGCGCGCTGAACTGGGCGCGCACCTGGCGCACGCCCTTGACCACGCCGGACGGCGAGAACGCGGCCACGCTGGTTTGCGCCAGCGCGGGCAACGCGGGTAGCGCCAAGCAGCCCGCCAACAGCGCGCTCAGGTATTTCGACAGGTATTTCGTCACGGTGTGGGTCACGGCGGGCGCTCCATTGAACGGGAATCGGGGCTGGCCGCTCGCGCTGCCGACCGGTCACACAGTGTTGCAATAACGTTCACCTTAGTCAACAGTAATGTGACCCGCGCCGCCCGGCAGGAGCGCCACGGCGCCGAAAACGCCGGAATGCATAATTTGCATGTGCATTCCTACGGCAGATCAAGCGTTCAATTGACATTACGCAGTGGCGAGCGCACTAAGGCGGCGCGCGCTCGAACGCGTCCGCATAAGGTCGGCTCCAATAGCTGTGCAGGGGCCGCGACAAGCGACCCCGGCATCGTTTTTGGGGCTGGCTAAAGCATAGTCGAACCAAAAATTCTTATCAACGTTGGGAGCCACTTGTGAATAATTTAAAGAAAATCGCCATCGCCGCCGCCCTGTGTTCCGCCTTTGCGGCCCAAGCGCAGGACATCAACCCCTCCTGGTACATCCAACCCAGCGTCAACGCAATGCGCCCGGACGACAATTTCGCCGCCGATAAAACCGGCTACGGCGCGGGCCTGAAGTTCGGCAAGGCCATCGCGCCGTCATGGGACTTGCAAATGGGCCTGACCTACGCCCGCTCGCGCGAGAGCGGCCAACGCTACCAGCAGCACACGCTGGGCGTGGACGCGCTGTACCTGTTCTCCCGAAAGTCCTTCCGGCCTTTTCTGCTGATCGGTATCGGCGCCGAGCGCGACAGGGAAAACAGCTTTGCCTTTGGCCAGCGCCAGAAGAACTCGCCCTATGCCATCGTCGGCGCGGGCTTCCAGTCCATGTTCAATGACCAATTATCGCTCCAGGCGGACATCCGCGACGTGCGCGGTTTCTTGCGCGGCGACACCTTCGCGCACGACAGGACGAACAATTATTATGTGACCATCGGCTTGAACTACGCGTTCAGCAAGCCGCCCGAGCCGGTGCCCCCGCCACCGCCGCCAACGCCGCCCGTGGTGGTGGTGATGCCGCCGGCGCCGCCACCGCCGCCGCCGCCGCAGCAGCGCTTCGAGAAGGTGACCCTGTCGGCCACCGAGGTGTTTGAATTCAACAGCGCCGCGCTGCTGGGTCCGCAACCCAAACTCGATGAAATCGCCTCGGCCCTTGGCGCCGCGCCGGACGTGGGCAACATCGTTATCACCGGCTACGCCGACCGCATCGGCTCGGCCAATTACAACCAGAAACTGTCCGAGCAGCGCGCCAACGCGGTCAAGACCTACCTGACCGGCAAGGGCGTCGCGGCGAGTCGCCTGACGGCCGTCGGCAAGGGCGAGGCCAACCCGGTGGTGGTCTGCAGGGACCGCAAGATGGCCGACTTGATCAAGTGCCTGGAGCCGAACCGCCGGGTGGAAGTGGAGCAAATCACGATTGAACGGCGGGTGCAGTAGGGTGCGTCACGTTGGCGGCCGGATAGGTAAGATGGCGGGTAGCACCCGTAACGGGTTTTACCCCTTATCTAGTTGGAAGGTCACACATGAATGTATCTGTCCCTAGCCGCAACGGCGACGTCGGCGGCATCGTGCCGTTCGTCAAGGAAATGCGCTCCGTCGTCACCTGCTCGGTGATGGAGTGGCTTGAGCACCGCGCCTCCAGCAAGGGCGCGGCGCTGGCGTTCTATACGCTGTTTTCAATCGCGCCCATCCTGATCCTGGTGATCGCCATCGCCGGTTTTTTTTACGGCCCGGAGGCGGCGCGCGGCGAACTGCTGGGGCAGCTGCGCGGCCTGCTCGGGCCGCAGGGCGCCGAGGCGATTCAACTGGTGCTGGCCGGCGCCAGCAACCACAAGGAGGGACGGCTGGCGACGCTGGTGGCAACCGCCCTGCTGCTGTTCGGCGCCACCAGCGTATTTGCCGAGCTGAAGGCCAGCCTGGATGAAATCTGGCAGGTGCCGCCGCTGAAACAGGGCGGCGTCTGGGACACGCTGCGCACCCGCCTGCTGTCCTTCGGGCTGGTGCTGGTGCTGGCGTTTCTGCTGATGGTGTCGCTGGTGATCAGCGCCGCGCTGGCGATCGTCGAACACTATCTGAACGGTTTGTGGAGCGACGCGGTGTTTCTGCTGTCGCTGCTGTCGGCGACGATCAGCTTTGCCGTGATCGCCGCGCTGTTCGCGGTGATTTACAAGATGCTGCCGCGGGTGCGGCTGTCGTGGCGCGACGTCGTCATCGGCGCGCTCGGCACGGCGGCCCTGTTCACGCTGGGGAAGTATGCGATTGGCGTCTACATTGGCAACAGCGGCGTCGCCAGCAGCTTCGGCGCGGCCGGTTCGATGATCGCGCTGCTGCTGTGGGTTTACTATTCGGCGCAGATCTTTTTCCTGGGCGCCGAGTTCGCGCGCCAGTATGCCTTGCAGATGGGCAGCTTGCGCGACCAGAAAATACCGGCGGCGTAGCGCGGTTGTTTAAAACCAGAAGCGTAGAGCCTCTGGTTTTTTTGCTTATTCGCCCAGTAACTCGGCCACGGCTTCCATGCCCTGCACGCGCTCGGCGACGACCTTGACGATGACGATCACCGGCACGCCCAGCAGCAAGCCCCAGACGCCCCACAACCAGCCCCAGAACAGCAGGCTGACGAAGACCGCCGTCGGATTCATGCGGGCGATTTTGCCAGTCATCCAGGTGGCGACGAAGGTGCCGACCACGGTGGCGATCGCCAGCGAGGTGCCCGCCACCAGCGCCACCATTTCCAGCGATTCGAACTGGAGGAAGGCGATCATGGCGGTGGCAACGGTGATGAGCAAGGGGCCGAAGTACGGCATGATATGCAGCAAGCCGGCCACCACGGCCCAGGCGCCGGCGTTTTCCAGGCCAATCAGGCTCAGCGCGATCCACATCAACAAGGCCAGCAGGCCGTTGGTGATGAGCAGCATGAACATATACTTCTGGATCGAGGTATTGATGTCTTCGAGGATGTGAACGGTGATCTTTTTCTTCGTCAGCGAGGGGCCGGTCAGTTTGACCAGCTTGCGCTTGAAGGTGTCGCCCGACAGCAGCAGGAAGAACACCAGGAAAATCACCATCGTGGCCTGGCTGAGGAAGCCGATCAGCCCCATTGAACCGGCCCAGACCCAGTCGAATACCTTGAACTGCGGATGATCCGGCGCCGGTTCCGCCCGCCGCGCGGCGCGGCGCGCCTCGGCGCCGTTGGCGGCCCGCTCGATCTGGGTGGCGACGGCCTGGATCTTCTGCAACATGCCGGGCTTGCCGCCGACCATGCCTTCGATCAAGCCCGAGATCTTGCCGGCCGACGCAGGCAGCTCTTCGACGATGGCCTCGAATTCACCCTGCACCCGGTCGATCACGGCCACCGAGCCGCCCAGTATCATCACCGTGACCAAGGTCGTGCCCAGCGCGCGCGGTATCTTGATGCGCTCAAGCCAGCGCACCAAGGGATTCAGCGTATAGGCGATGAAAATGCCCAGCAGTAAAGGAATGAGGAATTTCTGCGCCCATTGCAAGCCCCACACGAAGGTGACGGTGGCGATGACGGCCAGCGCCAGGCCGCGCGCGTTGACGTGCAGCGGCAGGCGCAATGGCGCGTTTTGCAGCTCGGGCGTGTCGGTTTGCTGAACGGGGGCGGCGGCGGCGGGGGTAGCGGGACAGGCATCGGCCGGCTCTACAACGGCGGCGGGTTCGGGCTGGACTTGAGTTGGCTGGACGTTCATCTGATTGCGCGCTATCTACAAAAAGTTGCCGGAGCCGGCCCCGGAAGCCGCTTGGGCTCCCGGAGGCGACTCCGGCAGGGGGCCATCACTGCGCCGGCCTTACATTACTTCACGCGGATATCGTTCTTGACCGACATAACGCCTTTGACGCCGCGGGCGATTTCGCCGGCACGGGCGATGTCGCCAGGCTGGGCAACGAAACCGCTCAGTTGCACGGTGCCTTTGAAGGTTTCGACATTGATTTCGGTCGATTTCAGGCTAGGCTCATTAAAGATGCTGGCTTTGACCTTGGTGGTCAGAACTGCGTCGTCGACGTATTCGCCGGTGCCTTCTTTGGTCGAGGTCGATGCGCAACCAGCCACAGCGAACAGGGAAGCGACGAACAGGCCAGTAGCGATTTTTTTAGTGATATTCATAATGTTTTTCCTTAGAAATGGTCTATCGAAGTGCTCATTTGAGCGGTCCCGCTCGCTTTGACAGCCGAACTGGGTATTCACAGCATGCGGACAAAGGTCTTTGGCTGCGCCGGCAGAGTATCGCTTGTTTCTGTAGCGACCGCGCTGCCGGCAATTCCTTGTAGTGCTTACGGCCCGTACGACGATGTTGCGTTGCGTCCGTGCCATGACTTACGTTTTACGTGGAAAGCGCGGCGTCATCTGTTCGGTATCGTACATAAGAAAATTTATTTTTACACAGCTGCAAAATCGATCACACAGCCCGCCCACAGAGATGCCATCAACTAGGTTCGCTAGCGCACAGACCCGTCGTACGTGAATGACTAAGATTTGCTCACACTATGTCAGGAGGACAATATGAATACCAAACAAACCCTAGCAGCAATAATGGTCGTCGGCACCGCCCTGTTGACCGGTTGCGCCAGCACCAGCCCGCAACAAACCAGCTCTGCGACGTCGCAGCCTGACTCGGCCAGCTACGGCACCATCGACTCGATCCAGATCACCCGCGTCAATTCGAGCGGTAGCGGCGTCGGCGCCGTCGCTGGTGGCCTGGTCGGCGCCTTGCTGGGCAACCAAGTCGGTTCCGGCAACGGCCGCAAGGCGGCAACGGTGGCGGGCGCGGTCGGCGGCGCGGTAGCCGGCAATGAAATTGAGAAAAGCCGCGGCCAGGGCCAAGACGCCTATCAGATCAGCGTGCGCCTGAACAACGGCGACTATCGCACCGTGGTGCAAGACAACGCCACCGACCTGCGCGTGGGCAACCGCGTGCGCGTGGTCGACGGCCGGGTCTACCGTTACTAAATACAGTCGGGCCGGACGCGCCGCGGACCGGAATATCCAAGCAAACTAGGAGAATCACATGCTTAGCACCATCCTCTTGATAATACTGGTACTCGCCCTGATCGGCGCGCTGCCAGCCTGGCCCCACAGCCGCTCGTGGGGCTACGGCCCAAGCGGCGTTGCCGGTCTGGTCGTGATCATTCTGATTCTGCTGCTGCTTACCGGCAGGCTGTAGGTTCCGGGGGCGCCGTTGGCGCCCCTTGTCACATACAAGGTGTCACATTCAACGTGTTACATTCAACGTGTTACATACAAGGGGAGACATGATGCAAACAAGCACACGCACACTTCGGGCCGCCGCGCTGGCCGCCCTCTGCTACTTCGCCATGGCGGCGGGGCATGCGCAACACGCCGCGCCGCAAGCGGGCGACCCGTCGCGCTGGTATGTCGACGACACCACCGCCCAGGCGCAATTGCGCACGCTGCGCAAGGAAATCGGCGCCGCCTTCCAGGAAGCACAGATGGAGTGCAAGCGCATGCCCGCCACCGAACGCGGCGCCTGCATGAAGGAAGCCCGCAATACCTACCAGCAGGATATGGCGAACGCGCAGCAACAGCGCGCCAACGCGCATCCGCAGCAGTAGGCGGCGCCGGGACACGTCCGAAGCATCCGTAGGTCGGATTAGCAAAGCGTAATGCGACGCCGAGCCGACGCCGACGCCGGTCGGGTTACGCCGTTCCGGCTAACCCGACCGGCGACAATCCGTCGCTTCGCCGACGCTTAGCTCACGGTGCGCTCGTACGGCGGCAGTTCGTGCACCACCAGCGGCGTGTCTTCGCTGTAGAACGCCAGCCAACCGGCGGCCTTGATCGCCCGCAACCCGTCCTGGTAGCCCCGCTCCCAGCGCCACTCGATCGAGCCCTTCGAAAAATTGATGTCCTTGGCCGCCATGTGCCAGTCGCGACCGGCGTACGGCAGGCGCACGATGTGCATCGTGCTGTCGCAGCCCAGCGCGGCCAGTTCGGCCTCGTCCGACGCGCTCTTTTCGCGCTCCGGCAGCGCCGCGTACAGTTCGCGTAATTTGTGCTGCATCCGGTGCGTCGTCACGTAGTCTTCGATGTGGCGCTTCGAGCGCGAGGCGAAGGTGACGTCCTTCTGGCGCGTCTGCACTTCTTCGAGGGTGGTCGGCTCGGGTCCGTCGGCGCTCCACAGGTCGACCATGAACACCAGCGTGTCGATGTGCGGCAAATCGTCCAGCACGGTTTGCAGCGGCGTGTTCGAATACAGCCCGCCGTCCCAGTACAGGTCGCCGTCGATGCGCACCGCCGGAAAACCCGGCGGCAAGGCGCCGCTGGCGCGGATATGGTCGCCGGAAATGGCCTGCTCGCTGCTGTCGAACGGTTTCAGCGTGCCGCATTTGACCTTCAGCGCGTTGACCGTCAGGCGCATGCCGCCGGGTGCGTTCAGGTAGTCGAAATCGACCAGCTCGTCGAGCGTGGCGGCCAGTTCGCTGGTGTCGTAGTAGCTGGCCTCTTCCGGTTTTACGGCGACGCCGGCCGGGAACAGGCTGAACAGGCGCGGCTTGAAGAAGCCGGGCACGCCGCGAAACAGGGTGTCGAGCGTCGCCAGCCAGATGTTGGAGCGGCGCTGCTCGTCGTTGACGCGGTTCATGTCGACGCTGTCGCGGTGCGAGACGCGTTCCCAGAACTGTTTCAGCCGCTCGATGCGCTGTTCCGGGGGGTTGCCCGCCAAAATGGCCGCGTTGATCGCGCCGATCGAGGTGCCGACGATCCAGTCCGGCACCAGCTTGTGATCGTGCAAGGCGTGGGCCACGCCGGCCTGGTAGGCGCCCAGCGCGCCGCCGCCTTGCAAGACCAGCACGATACGCATGTTGGCGGGATTGAGTTGGTTGATCGTCGTCAAAATTGCTCCGTTGTTGGCATGCAGGGTGCTCACCGTGATGCCGATTGTAAGGGATCGCGCGCCGCCAAGGCGCCGGCCAGCGGCGCCCCCGCACCGCGGGCGGCATGCTCCGGGCGAAAAAAAGCGCCGTCGAGACGGCGCCTGCGCATTATCCGGCCACGCCGGTACGGCGTTTGCGCCGCACCAGCCAGCCGACCGCGGCGGCGACGAGCACGCCCACCCCCAACGCCGGCTTGATAATTTTCTTGCGGGCGATGAAGGTCAGCGCCGGCAGGATATACGGCGTCGCCGCCTTCCAGCCCAGACCGCCGGGCGCCAGCAAGGTGTCGACCCGCGCGCCGGCGTAACCGACCATGTGCTCGACCGCGCCATGCAGCAGCGCTTGCGGATGCAGGGCGTGCGCCACGCTGGCCCGGGCGTGGACGATGCCGACCCGGTAAAACTCGCCCTCGGCGATTAATCGTTTCTTGTGGGCAGCCAGCGCTGCCTCTTTCGCGTCCTTCGACATTGCGCTCTCCCAAAGTGCTGCCGCGCCGGCAAGGCCGGCGCCTGCCGCCTACAACAACATGTCGCGGTCGGCTTTCAATTCGGCCATGGTGGCCGGCAAGGAAAGCTTATCCTGCCGCAGCAGCGCGCGCGCGTACAGCGCCAGGCCGACGGCGATGGCGAGGAAGCCCAGGGTCATCACGGGCAGGATGGTCCAACCCATCTTCTCCCAAGCCAGAAACACCACCATCACGCTGCAATAGGCGACGGCGAACAAACCCGCCACCAGCGCCAGCGCGAACACCACGATCAGTTGCAGCACATGGTTGCGCACCTCCGACAGTTCGTAGGACGCCAGTTCTAGCCGGGACAGCAACAACCCGAACGTGTTCCTGGTGACGCCGGCCAGCGAGGCGATCAGGCCGGGGGCCTGCGATGCAGCGGACTTGTCCATAGCGCGCCTACCGGGTTAAATTACTTACGACCCAGGATCACGCCCACCAGCAGGCCGACGCCGGCCGCCGCGGCGATGGTGCGCCATGGGTTTTCCTTGACGTAGACGTCGGCCGTGGCGGCCATTTGTTTGCCGGCGACAATCGCGCCGGCTTGCGCTTCGGCGGCCTTGGCCAGCGCTGCGTCGAGCGAACGCATACCGCGGTTGCGCACTTCTTCGGCCTTTTCGCCGGTCAGCGCGGCAGCGGCGCTAAACAGGGCCTGGGCATCTTTCACCAGCGTTTTGACATCGTTATTGACGGTCGTAATATTGTTTTCCAGCATGATTTAACTCCTAGTTTATGGATAAAGTAATAACTCTACTGCGTAAAACCTATTCAAGCAAATCCCGCATATCATCGGCGTGCTCTTCCTCTACCGCCATGATCTTTACCAACAAATGGCGAGTCGTCGGATCGGTGGCGCCGATTTGTTCAATCATCTGGCGGTACGATTCGATCGCCACGCGCTCGGCGATCAGGTTGGCGCGCACCATGCTTTGTACGCTGGCAGAGTCATCATACTCGGCATGGCTACGCGCGAGCAACGTTGCCGGATTGAAATCCGGTTTGCCGTTGAGCTGGACGATGCGCTCGGCCAGCCAGTCGGCGTGTTCTTGCTCCTGCAACGCGTGCTCGAGGAACTCGGCCTTGACGGGGCCGTTCTGCAGGCCGCTGACGGTGTAGTAGTGGCGCTTGTAACGCAAAATACACACCAGCTCGGTCGCCAACGCGCCGTTCAGCATGGCGATCACGGCTTCGCGCTGGCCCTTGTAGCCGGCCGTGACGGCGCCGTCGTCGAGGTTCTGGGCGGCGGCGCGTACCGCGGCGACGTCGATGCCGGCCGGCGTCGTGGTTGAGGTATCAGACATGGCAATCCTTTACAAAGTGAAGGGGATAAACGGGGCGCGCCACCAAGGACGCGCCTTGGCCGCTTAGCGGCGCGCCGGAATCGCGCTGCCCTCTTCGGACAGGACGATTTCAACGCGACGGTTCAGCTGGCGGTTCGACGCGCTGTCGTTGCCGGCCACCGGATAGGCTTCTCCATAGCCGCGCGTGGCGATGCGGTCGCGGGCGACGCCCATTTCCTGCAGCGCGTTGCGGACCGCCTCGGCGCGTCGTTGCGACAGCGCCAGATTGTGGTCGGCGCCGCCGGTGCTGTCGGTAAAGCCTTCAATCAGCACCGTGCGTTTCGGGTTGTTGGCCAGCACGTCGGCGAGCTTGCGCGCGGTCTGCATGCCGTCCGGCGTCAGGCGCGCCTGGTCGGTGCCGAACAGCACGTCGCCCAGCGTGATGATCATGCCGCGTTCGGTTTTCTTGGCCGACAGGTCGGCCAGTTGCGCTTCCAGCGCGGCGGCGCGGGCCTGGGCGTCGCGGGTGGCGGCGTCGGCGTTCTGCGCCTGCGCCTGGGCGGCGGCGGCCTGGCGTTGCGCCTCTTCGGCTTTCAATTTGGCCTGGTCGGCTTCTTGGGTGCGCGCTTCCAGGCGCACCTGGTCGCGCTGCTTACCGGCGGTGCCCACTTCAGCCTCGGCCGATTTCTGCTTGGCCACTTCCTGCGCGGTGGCGATTTTCTGCTTGGCCAGATAGGCCAGCTTGTCGACCTTTTCCTGGCTGTCCTTGCGGGCGGCGGCGGCGCTGGCTTGCTCCAGCGCCTCGCTGGCCTGCTTGAATTCGACCGGCGCATAGCTGGTCACGGCCGGATTGCCCTGCGCCGCCATAAAGTCGCCGCGGGTTTGGTCGAGCAGGCTGGTGGTGGTCGGCGCCGAGCTGCAGGCTGCCACGAACACGGCCATTGCCAACAGGGCTGGCAGGGCGGGATTGAATTGTTTGATTTTCATGGTGTTTTCCTTGGAGTGCGATCAGCGCTGGTCCCGCCGATCAGTATTGTTTTTATAAGCCGGCTGACACCGGCCTACTTCATGGGGACTTACTTGGGCGCGTTGGCGTTGGCGCGGTCGAGTTCTTCGCGCATGATGCGGATGTCCTCGTTCAAGGCGTCGGCGGCGCTGGTGGCCTTGGCCGAGTTGGCCTTGCTTTGCGCCAGCTTGGCGTCCGCCTGGGCCTGGCTGGCCAGATCGCGCGCCAGCTTGTAATCCTTGGCGGCCAGCGCCTGGTTGGCGCGCGCCATTTTTTCGCGGGCGGCGGTCATTTCGGCCGGGGCCAGCTCGGCGGCGCCGGCGCCGGCGGCGTTGTCAACCGCCGCGCGCGACACCGCGACGTCGGCGGTGGCCGGGGTTTTCAGACTGGTGCAGCCGGTGCTCAGGACGACGGCGGCGGCGCACAGCGCCAACATAAATTGTTTCTGGATACGTGTTGTCATTGTTCTTCTCCTTGAAGCGTTAAGCGAAGTTGCGAGGTAAGTTTGTTCGCCGATGTGTAACGTTATAGTCTGTTGTACCACCATGTTCGGTACGGTGCCGCACATAGGCTAAATAATTAGCAATGTTGTCGGCCGACCCGACGCGGCCGGGCGCGCGTCGTCGCGCGGCGCGCTCTTGCGTACGTCAGCGCACATCGGCGGCCCGGGCTTTCGTGTAGCATTTGGTATCAATAACCAAACCACACGGTGGAATAAGGACCGAGCCGGTGCGTCAACGGTTCTCCCGCTTCCGCCCGCACCCCTTCCATCCAAGCTAAGAAAGAACCGCCGCCATGACCATGCCGCGCCGTACCAAGATCGCGCTCGCCATTGCCTCCTTCACCCTCAGCGTGCCGCTGGTGGCCGTCGTGGTGTTAATGAACTACGACTGGAACCGCGCCAAGCCCTGGCTCAACGAGCGCGCCGGCGACGCCATCGGCCGCCCGTTCGAGATCCGCGGCAACCTGGCGCTGACGTGGGAGCGCGGCGGCAACAAACTGCCGGAGCAGCAGAAAAGCTGGCGCGACTACCTGCCGTGGCCGCACCTGGTGGCGCGCGACGTCCACGTCGGCAACCCGGTCTCGATGACGGCCGACAAGAAGGCGCCGCTGCCGGCCGACATGGCCAGCGTCAGCGAATTCTCCTTTTCGCTGAACCCGCTGGCGCTGCTCGACAAGACCATCTCGATTCCGTTGCTGCGTTTCGCCGAGCCGGTGGTGCTGCTGCAGCGCCGCGCCGACGGCCAAAACAACTGGACCTTTAGCAAGCAAGACAAGCCGTCGCCGTGGCGGCTGGACCTTGAGCGCGTGGTCTTTTCCAAGGGCCGCGTGCATCTTGTCGACGCGCAACGGCGCGCCGACGTCAGCGCCGACGTCGACACCATCAACGCCGACCCGGCCTATGGTGTGGCCTGGAAGCTGGCCGGCACCTTTAACGGCGAGCGCGTCAGCGGTAACGGCAAGGCCGGCGCCGTGTTGTCGCTGCGCCAGCAAACCGCGCCCTACCCGATCGCCGCCGACGTCAAGGTCGGCAGCACCAGCATCGCCGTCGAGGGCACGCTGACCAAGCCGACCGAATTGGCCGCGCTCGATATGCGCCTGAAGCTGTCCGGCGCCAGCATGGCCCGCCTGTACCCTTTGATCGGCGTGGTGCTGCCGGAAACGCCGCGCTTCTCGACCGAGGGCCACCTCAGCGGTACGCTGGGCAAGCTGGGCGGGCGCTGGGTCTACGACAAATTCAGCGGCAAGGTGGGCGCCAGCGACATCGCCGGCAAGCTGACGTTCGAGGCGAAGCGCCCGCGCAGCATGCTAAGCGGCGAGGTCAGCTCGCGCCTGCTGCAATTTAGCGACCTCGGCCCGCTGATCGGCGCCGACTCGAACGCCAGCAAGGCCGCCCGCGGCGTCGACGCGAAGCAGCCGGCGGGCAAGGTGTTGCCGGTCGAGCCGTTCAAGACCGAACGCTGGACCAGCGTCGACGCCGACGTCAGCTACCGCGCCGAGAAGATTACGCGCGACAAGGATTTGCCGATCAACAAGCTCAACACCCACCTGGTGATGAAAGACGGCGTGCTGTCGCTGGTCCCGCTCAACTTCGACATCGCCGGCGGTACGCTGAGCTCGGAGATCAAGCTCGACGGCAGCGGCAAGGTCAACCCGAACGCCATCCGCGCCGAACTGAAGGCTACCGCGCGCCACCTGAAACTGCAGCAACTGTTTCCGCAATTTAAGGTGGCCCAGGCCAGCATGGGCGAAATCAACGGCGACGCCAAGCTCTCGGCCACCGGCAACTCGGTGGCCGGCATGCTGGGCGCGTCGAACGGCGAGATCAAGACGCTGATCAACCAGGGCACGATCAGCAAGTTGCTGCTCGAAGAGATGGGCCTGAACATCGGCAACGTCGTGCTGGCGCGCCTGTTCGGCGACAAACAGGTCAAGCTCAACTGCATGGCCACCGATTTCGTCGTCACCAAGGGCTTGATGCAAACGCGCAGCTTCATCGTCGACACCGAGGAGGCGATTCTCGACGTCAGCGGCACCGTCAACCTGGCCGACGAGCGGCTCGACCTGACGCTGCGCCCGCAGAGCAAGGGCTTGCGCGTGTTCTCGCTGCGCGCGCCGCTGTACCTGCGCGGCAGCTTCAGCAAGCCCGACGTCAGCGTCGACAAGGGCGTGCTGGCGATGCGCGCCGGCGGCGCGCTGGCGCTGGCGGCGCTGGCGCCGGTGGCCGCGCTGCTGCCCCTGATCAACGCAGGCCCCGGCGAGAACAGCGCATGCGCGGCACTGCTGGCCCAGGCCCGCGTCAAGCCGGTGGCGCCGCCGCCGGGCCAGACCATGCGCGCCAAGCCGCGCAGCGGCCGCTAAGCGGCCCGGGCGACTTCGCCCGCCACGCCACAACACAATCGGTGCGGCAACACTGTGTGTGCTGCCGAACAGACTCAAGCTGGGGCGCGCCCTACTCTACGTCTATCGGCGCCACTTACGGCGCTACACCAAGGAGCAACAACATGAAATCGATCAAACAACTGGCACTGGCAATCTCGACGGCGGCAATGGTACTTAGCCTGGGCGCCTGCGCCGGCATGTCGGCCCAGGACCGCAACACCGCCGTCGGCGCGGGCGTGGGCGCGGTGGCCGGCGCGGTGCTGACCGGCGGCAGCACCGCCGGCACGGTCGGCGGCGCGGCGGTGGGCGGCGTGATCGGCAACCAGGTCAAAAAATAAACACCGGCTGGATCCGACAATTGGGGCCGGGGTGGGGAGGTTGAAACCCGACCCAACGGCACTCCCCTAAGGTGACGGGGGAGGACTGGAGCAAAAAAAGGGTTAGACCCTGAGGCCAAGAAAAAAGAAAA
>NZ_JBJXIB010000106.1:0-20938 GCF_046115965.1 Janthinobacterium sp. CG_23.3
TCTGGGCAGGCCGAGGAGAAGAGGGGGTCGGGCGGTGAGGCGGGAGGGGGGGGGGGGGGGAAAAAGGGGGGGGGGGGTGGGGGGGGGGGGGGGGGGGGGGGGGGGGGGGTCCCCCCCCCGCCGCCGTCCTTGCTGCCGTGGCAGCATCGATCGATGATCCGGATCGCCCATCGGATCAAGCCGGCCCGGCACCGGTCCGGTATGCGAGGAGAGTGGTTTCATGGACAGACTGGAAATTTTCAAGAGCATCGCCACCCAGGCCGGCAGGGGCGAACTGACCTTCCCGGCGAACGTCAGCGCGACGTTGAAACTGCAGCAGGCGCTGGACGACCCGGACTGCCACATCGACGCCGCCGCCAAGATGGTGATGGCCGAACCGGTGCTGTCGGCGCGCACCGTGGCCATCGCCAACTCGGCCGCCTACAACCGCAGCGGCGACGAAATCACCAGCGTGCGCGTGGCCGTCAGCCGGCTCGGCTTTCGCACGCTGAAATCGATGGTCGCCTCGGTCATCGTGCGCCAGCTCGGCAGCAGCATCACCGACCCGATGCTGCGCGCCAAATCGGCCAGGCTGTGGGAACACACCGCCCACGTGGCCGCGCTGGCCCAGGTGATCGGCAAGAAAATCAGCCGCATCGACCCGGAAACGGCGATGTTCGCCGCCATCGTGCACGAGGTCGGCGGCTTCTACCTGCTGTCGCGCGCCGAGGAGTATCCGGGCCTGCTCGACGACAACACCGAAGACTGGATCGAATACGGCGAAAAACTGATCGGCCGCGGCGTGCTGCGCCAGCTCGGCGTGCCCGACCAGGTGCTGCAGGCGGTCGAGGGCATGTGGCACGGCGGCGCCAACACGCCGCCGCGCACCCTTGGCGACACGCTGCTGCTGGCCAACGACCTGGCGCGCGTGGTCTCGCCGCTGCACCCGCCGGAAAGCGCCAACGCGCGCCAGGTGGCGGCGATGATCGACTTCGAGACCGGCGGCAGCACGCTGCACGGCATCCTCGACGACTCGGCCGA
Organism: Janthinobacterium sp. CG_23.3; assembly: GCF_046115965.1. Classification (NCBI taxonomy): domain Bacteria; kingdom Pseudomonadati; phylum Pseudomonadota; class Betaproteobacteria; order Burkholderiales; family Oxalobacteraceae; genus Janthinobacterium; species Janthinobacterium sp. CG_23.3. The sequence goes on from NZ_JBJXIB010000106.1 coordinate 1,021, forward strand.
GGAAATCGAATCGCTGACGGCGGCGCTGCTGGTGTAGCCCGCGCCGGCGCCGGAAAAAAAGCCCCGCCTGGCGCCGCGGGGCTTTTTTTCGTCCGCACGCCGCCGGGGCCACACCGGGCCACACCGGGCCACACCGGGCCACACCGGGCCACACCGGGGACAGACCACGATTTCCGGGAAATTCTTTCCCGGAAATCGTGGTCTGTCCCCATGGCTTTCATGGCTTTACACGGAAATCGTGGTCTGTCCCCATGGCTTTACAATGCCCCCTCCATCCCATTCACAAATGACAATAGGATCCCATGCAAAACGTGTACTCCTCATTCGCCGCGAGCGTGCTGGCCACAAGCCTGGCGCTGGCGTTCCCCGCCCACGCCGCGCCCGCCGCGCCCACCGTGCAGGAAGCGCCGCTGCGCGCCCACCTCGCCCTGCTGGCCAGCGACGCGCTGGAAGGGCGCGGCACCGGCCAGCGCGGCGCCGACCTGACCGTCGCCTATCTGGAAAGCCAGGCCATCGTCGCCGGGCTCAAGCCGGTACGGGGCGGCGGCTACCGCCAGTCCGTCAAGATCGCCGGCGTCAAGGTTTTGCCGGCCGAAAGCAGCGTCCACCTGCAGGCCGGCGGCAAGGCCTTGCCGCTGGAGTACGGCCGCGACTGGGTCTGGATGGCCGGCGACGCCACGCCCTCGCGCACGCTGGACGCCGGGCTGCTGTTCGTCGGCTACGGCATCAGCGCGCCGGAGCGGGACTGGGACGATTTCAAGGGCGTCGACTGTGAAGGCAAGGTGCTGGTGGTGATGGTCAACGACCCCTTGCCGAGCGCCGCCGAGCCGGAGCGCTTCGGCGGCAAGGCGCTGACCTATTACGGCCGCTGGACCTATAAACTGGAAGAAGCCAAGCGCCGCGGCGCCGCCGGCGTGCTGCTCATCCACACCGACGCCTCGGCCACCTACGGTTGGGGCGTGGTGCAAAGCAGCTGGGGCGGCGGCGAGCGCTTCCAGCTGACCGGGGCCAGCGCCGGCACCGCGCTGCAGGGCTGGATCGCCGACGCGGCGGCGCGCGCGCTGTTCAGCGCCGGCGGCCAGGACCTCGACCTGCTGCGCGCGGCGGCCGAGCGCAAGGACTTCCGCCCGGTCGCGCTGGCCGCCCGCGCCGCCGGCGAGATGAAGTCCGTGGTGCGGCAGTTCGAACAATTCAACGTCGCCGGCCTGGTGCCCGGCAGCGATCCCAAGCTCAAGGACGAAGTCGTCATCTACAGCGCCCACTGGGACCACCTGGGCGTGCGCGCCGGCCCCGGCGACAGCGTCTTCAACGGCGCCGTCGACAACGCCTCGGGCGTGGCGGCGCTGCTGGCGATGGCCAAGGAGGCGGCCTTGCAACCGGCCCGGCGCAGCCAGATGTTCCTGTGGCTGGCCGGCGAGGAGGAGGGCCTGCTGGGCAGCACGGCGTACGCCGCCAGCCCGCTGTGGCCGCTGGAAAAAACCGCCGCCAACCTCAACCTCGACAGCCTCAACTTCGTCGGCGCCACGCGCGACATTGGCGCCGACGGCAGCGAACGCAGCGACTTGGGACAGATGGCGCGGGCGGTCGCCAAAGGCATGGGCATGCGCGTCGCCGCGGCCGAGCCGGACCTGGCCGGCGGCTATTTCCGCAGCGACCATTTCAGCTTCGCCAAGGCGGGCGTGCCGGCGTTCTCGGTCGAGGCGGGGCGCGACTACCTGCGCGACCCGGCGGCGGCCAAGGCGAAAATGAAGGCGTACCAGGCGCGCTACCACCAGGCCAGCGACGAGTACGACCCGAGCTGGGATCTGTCGGGCATGACGCAGCAGGCGCAGTTCACGCTGAACCTGGGGCTGGCGGTGGCGAACGCGCCGCGGATGCCGGCGTGGAAAGCCGGCGACGCCTTCGGCAAGGTGCGCGCCGTCAAGCCGGGTCCGCGCCAATGGCCTGCAGGTGGTCGGGTTAGTCCATAGGGCGTAACCCGACAACGTCGGCCTGGAGCCCCGCGTCCGGCTTTTTTGATGTTCGATACTAACGCTTCAGCGCGAGCGTGATGGTGGTGCCGCTCAGGTCGATGCCCTTGATGGCGATGCTGCCGAAGCTCGGCCCGTCGGAGCCTTTGACGCGGATGTTCTGGAAGCTGATTTCGCCGATCGAGCTGGGCAGGCGCAAGGTCAGCGAGCCGTCCTGGTTGATGGCCGCCGCCGCCATCGCCGGGTCGTAGACGACGTCTTTCATGCTGACGTCGGCCTGCAAAAAACCCAGCACCGGGTTGAGCAGTTTGGCGACGTCGCCGCTGATGGCCAGGCTGCGCTGCTTGCCCTGTTCGCGCACCTGCAGCAGCAATTCCTCGTTCAGGCCCTGCGCCGAGGTGTTGTCCAATTCGTCCTCGCTGAGCGCTTGCGGGCCGGCGCCGGCGCGGTTGGGTAGCATGGTGGCGCTGGCGGCCAGCGTCGGCAGCGCCTCCACCGCGTAGGTTTCCAGCGGCGCCAGCATGGCGGTGACGATGGCCGCCGCCATGCGCAATTGGCGTTGCTTGCGCAGCGCTTCCCGCACGTGCTGGTGTGTGACCAGGTTCCACTCGGCCAGAATGTCGCCGAGGCGCTGGCCGGTGCCGCGCTGGCGCTCGATGGCGCGCGCCAGTTGCTCCTCCGAGATCAGCCTGCGCTTGACCAGCAGTTGTCCGATTTGCGATTTGCTTTGATGTTGTGTCAGCCAGCCCATGTCACTCTCCCCGGTCAATTCAAATGGTCGCGCGCAGCAGCGGCGCGCGCAGCGCCTCGTCGAGCGTCTGCGCGCATTCGCTCAGGTGGGCCCGGGTTTCGCGGTCGAGCGATTTGCCGGGCAGCCCCGCGCGCAGCAGCGCCCGCAGCGCGATGGCGTTTTGCCGTTGCAGGCTGCGCACGTCGGCCGGCGCGCCCGGCCCCGGCCGCAGCAGCGCGCCGGCCAGCCGTTTCAAGTGTTCGCGTTGCAGGTTGCGGCGCTGCGCCGGGATGTTCTTGCCTTGCTTGAGTTCGCTCCAGACCGCGCCCTGCACGCTGGCGTACAGTTCGCCCAGCGACAGCGTGGGCGCGCCGCCGGCCTCGGCGGCCTGGGCGTCGAGCAGGCGCGCCGCCACCGCGTCGGCCAGCACCTGGTCGAGCGCGTTGCTTTGCAGCGCCAGCACGCGCCGGCCGACGGCGATGTCGGGCTGCTGCTCGAAGTGGTCGATGCCGAGCCGGCTGATCAGCGCCGGCGAGAAGCGCAAGCTGTCGGCGGCGAACACGCTGTCGGTGATCAGCGCCAGCGCGGCGCGCTGGCTGTGCAGCGCCACCGGCGTGAACGGCGCGCGCGCGGTGCCGGCGTGGTCGCGCAGCATGCGCACGCCGCCGATGTACTTGAGCGCCACCGGCAGCGTCGCGGCCAGCTGGCTGAAGCCCTCGTTGAGGCCGCGGCGCAGCGTGGCGTAGCTTTCGCCGTCCGGCAGCCGGCGCGTTTCCAGCCGTTGCCACAACTCGCGCGTCAGGCTCAGGCGCTGGCGCGCGTATAGCAGCGGGTCGTCGCCGAGGTCGAAGGCGTTGACCTCGGGGTCGGCGACGTTGGCTTGCGCGTCCTCGTCGGTGCCGTAGGCCAGCGCCGGCTCGCTCGAGCGCGCGGCGATTTCTGCGAGCAGCCGCTTTTCGTCCGCCGCCGGCAGCGTCTTGTAGGCGTATTCGATGGCCCAGTAGTCGTAGGGGCCGAGCGTTTCGTTGACGTACGGACCCTGCGCCTGGCCCGGCGCGGCCAGGTTGAAGGGCAGGTAGTCCATCACCGAGCCGGCCAGCGGGCGCTGCTTGCCGAAGCGCGGGTCTTGCAACTGGCGCAGGCTGTAGATGGTGGACGCGCGGAAGTTGTGGCGCAGCCCGAGGGTGTGGCCGACCTCGTGCATGATCACCTGGCGCACGTAGGCCTGGGCCAGCGCCTCGGCCTGCGGCCCGGCCAGGTCCGCTTCGACGCCGCCGCGGGCGGCCAGCAGGTCGAGCGCGAAGTGGATGTCGGCGGCGCCGCCGTGGCCATACTCGCACAGGGCGGCGCCGGCCGCCGCCGCGCCGGCGCCGCCAGCCGAACCCGGCTCGGGGTGGTCGGCGGCGAAGCGCCGCGCGCTGCGGGCGTAGACGTCGGACATGGCGATGTCGGCGTCGAGGATTTCGCCGCTGCGCGGGTCGACCTGCACCGGGCCGGCGGCGAAACCGACGTCGCTGCCGAGGAACCAGCGGATCGAGGCGTGGCGCGCGTCGAGCGTGTCGAAGGCATCCTGCTCGCTTTGCTGCCTGACCACGATGGCGTTCTTGAAGCCGATTTTTTCAAACGCGCGGTTCCATTCGAGCACGCCCTCGGCCACCGCGCGGCGGTATTTCAGCGGCACGTTTTTGTCGATCCAGTAGACGATCGGCTGCTTCGGTTCGCGCGGCGCGCCGGGCCCGTCCGTGTCGGCGGCATCGGCGGCGTCGGCCGGTTCGAGGCGCCAGCGGTAGACGTGGCGCAGCGCGGTGCCGGCGCTCAGGTCGTCGGAATAGTCGTGCACGGTGGTGGCGAAATGGCCGATGCGGTCGTCGGCCGCGCGCCCCGGCATGACGCTGGCCGGCAGCGCCGCGAAGCTGTAGTAGAAGCCGGCGAACAGGCTGCGCGGGTCGGGCATGGCCGGCGCCGGCGCGCCCGGCTGGCCGGGCGCCGGCGCCGGCAGGCGCGCCAGCGCGAAGTGGGCGTTGACTTGCAGCCCGGTCAGGCCGGCGTCGCCGCGCGCGCTGGCGAAGCTGCTGTTGCGCGCGTCGAGCTGGTAGGGCAGGCGGTAGGCGCTTTCGAGCTGGGTCGCGTAGCCCGGGATGTCGGTCAGCAGCAGGGCGTTGGCTTCGACCAGGAATGCCTTGCTGGCCGGGTGCGCGGCGCTGGCCACCGGCGCGCTGGCCAGCAGGCTGTCGGAGAAGGCCTGGCTGACCGCCAGCGCCTGCGGCGTGCCGGGCGCGGCGCGATAGGCGGTGTTCTTGGCGATCAGCTGGACCTGGTTGCCGACGCGGCGCCACAGCGCGATGCGGCTGCCGCCCATCTGGCCGGCGTACAGGCGGCGTTCGCCGACGCTGTGGCTGACGTTATAGCTGAGAAAGAACGGCTGTTCAAGCTGCTCCGGGCGCAGCGCGATCCAGATCTTCTCGTCCTGCTGCCACAACGTAAACAGGCCCTTGAGTTCGCGCGCGTCCTTGACGACGAACTGGAACGGCCGCGCCGCCGGTTCAAGCCGGGCCAGCAGCGCGTTGGCCTGGCTTTGCGCCGCGGCGGCGGCCGCGGCGGCGTCGTTGGCGCGGGCGTGCTGCGGCTGCAACGCCGCCGCCGCGAGAAAAACCCACAGGCCAAGCCGCGGGCTCAGACCTCCGTGGTCCGACCCCAGGTTCACGCCCTTGGTTTGGCCGGCGCCGGCGCCGCGCCGGCGCCGCAGAACATCGCTCATAGTAAGCATGCGCGGTAACCCCCCTTACGCCGACAGTTTGTGCGGATGCCGCGTCAGCAGCGGCGCGGCGTCGCCGGCGATGTCGGACGGGGCGCGGCCGAACCAGCGCTTGCAGGCGCGGTAAAAGGCGCTCGGCTCGGAAAAGCCGAGCTGGAAGCTGAGCATTTTCAGCGACAGCTCGCCGCTGTTGAGCGACTGCCGCGCCAGTTCGCGGCGGGTGTCGTCGACCAGCGTGGTAAAGCTGGTGCCCTCCTCGGCCAGGCGGCGCTGCAGCGTGCGCTCGCTCATCATCATGCGCGCGGCGACGTCGTCGCGCAGCGGCGGCCCCTTCGGCAGCATGCACGCCAGCAGCGCCTGCACCTTGGCGCTGAAGGTGGGCGGCTCGGCCCGCGCCAGCGTGGCCAGCACGTTGCCGCTGGCCGCCTGCGGCAGCGCCATCACCATGTCGGTGTCGGCGAACTCCATGACGTTGTGCGGCATGTTGAAGTGCACCGGGCAGCCGAAGGTGTCGGCGTAGACCTGGGCGTTGGCCGGCTTCGGAAAGGCGTACTCGACCAGCACCGGGGTGGCGTCGTCGCGCCCGGAGGCGCAGCGCAGCGTGCGCAGCAGCACGCACCAGACGAAGTCGTAGCGTTGTTGCGGCACCACCCGCTGCGCGCCCGGCAACAACATGCCGACCCGGGTGTGGCCGTGGCAGCGTTCGATGGTGCTTTGCACCGTCGGCGAGACCAGCATGATGTGGCCCATCACGCCGAGCCAGCCGAGGCGGTGCGGCGTCGAGATCTTCAAGCCCAGCAGCGGGTCGCCCGAACTCTCCACCAGCAATTCCCACAGGTGGCTGAGCTTGTCGGACAGCGACAGCGCGTCGCAGGCCAGGCCGTCGCCCTCGTCCAGGCCGGCCTGCTTGAACAGCGCCTCGGCCTCGAAGCCGGAGTTGGCCAGGCGCGACTTGACGCCGCGCACCAGGTGCAGCGCGGAAGAGTAGCTCATGGCGCCCCCCGCGTTGCCGACATACTGCGATCAATAAAGTGCATGAACAAGATGTATCTCCCTGTGGTCATCACTGCAATCGGGCATGCGTAAAACGTGTTTCAAGGCGTGACCGCGGCGCGCAGGCGCAGGCCGATGCGTTCCTTCAAGCCTTGCAGCTTGGGGTCGATGGCGCCGCGGGTGTCGGCGGCGACGCCCTCGCCGAGCAGCTTTTGCATCTCCGGCAGCATCGCCTCGAACTTGCGCTTGACCGGCGACTCCAGGATCGCCACCATCTGCCGCAGCTCGTCCTCGCTGAAGCGCTCGGCCAGCAGCGGCGCGACGGTGCTGGGGATCAGCTTTTGCGCGCTGGCGCGCACCACCGGCGCCGCCTCGTCCATGAATTTCTTGGCCTCGCCGACCACCTCGCTCATGGCGGCGTCGCGCTTGTCCGGCGCGGCGCGGCCCTGCAGCATGGCGCGCGCCTGCTGCACCGCGTCGCCCACCGGCACCTGCAGCATCGATTGGCCGATGGTGTCGATATGCCACAGTTGCAGCACCTGGCGCACCAGTTCCTGCTTGGCGGCCGGCACGGCGGCCGGGGCCGGGGCCGGGGCGGCGGCGGCGGCGCCGCACAGGGCCGCCAGTATGATTGTCGCGCTTGCTTTCAACATCGAAACCTCCTCTGTGAGTGATATCAGTGAAACATCAGTGAAACCGTCATGGCTGCTTAAAAACGTTTGTTGTAACTGACGCCGACATAGCGCACCCGGATGTTGCCGGCCACGTCTTCGCCGGCGTAGGGGTTGTAGATCACGTTGAACAGCTTGTTGCAGTTCAGATTGCAGTCGCTGTTGGCCGGCGCGTTGAAATGCCCGACCATGTAGCTGGCCGTCAAGCTGACGTCGCTCTTCGGGCTCAGCTGGTAGCCCAGGCCGAAGCTGTACAGCCTGGTGTCCGGCAGCGGCGCGATCAAGTCGATCTTGTTGCCCGGGATCGAACTCTTGCGCGGCTCGTAGCCGAAGCGCACGGTCAGCTTCTCGGTCGGCAACAGCTGCAGGCCGTAGCCCATGTTGAGCACGCTCTTATAGCCGCGCGGGATCTTCAACTGGCCCGAGTTGGCGATGCCGTACAGGCGCGCCACCTCGAGCAGCTTGACGCTCTGGTCGAACTGGAACGTCAGCGCGTCCCATTCGGCCCAGCGGGCGTAGCTGGCGTCGACGTTCAGTTGCAGGTAGCGCAGCGGTTTGAGTTTGACGCCGATCTGCACGTGGGCCGGAAACGGGATGGTCGCCGTCAGGTTGCCCTTCTGCTCGGCCGGGATCGAGCTGGGCAGGCCGAGCACGGCGCCGACGATCGGTCCGAACAGGCTGCTGTTCATGCCGTTGACGAAACTGCGCAGCATCGGCTCGGTGTTGAAGGTGTAGGTGCCGGTGTACTGGGTCTTCGAGCCGCCCTGGTAGACCGCGCCCAGCGCGAACCACGGGCGCGGCTCCCACAGCACGCCCAGGTTCAGCGTCGGGTCGAACGGCGCCGTCATCTCCAGGCGCATCCGGGCGGCCTTCTTGAACGGGTTGACCATGCCGTCCTTGCCGCCGCCGCACAGGCCGACGCTGAGCGTGTCGAGGATGTTGCCGCCGTTTTCCGGGCACCAGCCCTGCTGGAACTTGCCGAAGATGCCCAGCAGGCTGTTGGGGAAGCGCATGTCGGTGTCGACGACGAAGGCGGCGTGGGCGATCGGCACCGACACGCCGAAGCGCAGCGTCTCCGAATACTTGTAGCCGACCGACGGCGCCGCGTACACCAGGCGCTGCAACTGCACCTGGCGGCCCTGGAAGCGCGCCGGGTCGTTCGGCTCGGTGGTGCGGTCGATGCTCATCGCCTGCGACATATAGCTCTGGGTGGCGAAGGTGAAGCGCGAACCGGCCCGGTTGAAGGCCATGCCCAGGCCGGGGATCAGCACGCCCGGCAGGCGCCAGCCCGGCTTGCCGTAGGCCGGCACGAACATGCCCTGGCGCACCGGGCCGGAGCTGGCGCCGGACAGCGGGTCGTCGCTCCAGCCGCCGACGTCGAAGCCGGCCGGCGCGCGGATCGTCGCGCCGGTGCGGATCGAGGCGCCGAAGGCGGAAAACGCTTCGCTGTCGCCGACCAGCCGGGCCAGCCCGGCCGGGTTGAAGTGGATCGAGTCGATCGCCGGCGGGTCGGCCGTGACGGCGTTGCCCAGCGCCATCGCGACGACGCTGGTGGTCAGGTTTTCGGTGATCGCCGCCGGCGCCGGCGCGGCGGCGGCGCACGCCGCGGCGGCGGCCAGCAGGCGCGCGCGGGCGGGGACGCGGCGACCCATGTCAGAACGCCAGCGGCAGGCTCAGCCCGACCGACAGGTTGGGCGAGTCGGCCGTCAAGCCGATGCCCACCGACAGGTTGACGGTGGTCTTCGGCGAGACCCGGTAACCCAGCCCGAGGTTGAGCATGCCCGAGGTTTGCATCGTCGTCTTGGCGCTCTTGCCGTCGGAGAAGGTGAGCGTCGAGCCGGCCGAAATCGATTCCTGGAACGAGATCGTCGTCGAGATGCCGTACGACAGCGCGTAGGCGAAGCCGAGGCCGAAGCCGACGCTGGCGCCGGGCTCGACCTTGGTGAGCACGCGCGTGCCGTTGACCTGCCACAGGTGCTTGGCGGGTACGCTGGCGCCGACGTTGACCGAGCCGAACAGGGCGACCGGGTCGACGATGCGGTTCACGTTCAGGCCGGCGTTGAAGCCGGTCACGCCGCTGCCGGTGGCCTGGCCGCTGCCGGCGACGACCTTGAACGGGCTGCGCCCGGACGGCAGGCGCACGCTGGCCGTGGCGGTCAGGTTGGGGCGGTCGCGCTGGGCCGCCAGCGGCTGCCAGCGCAGGCCCAGGCCGAGGTCGCCCAGCGAATTGGAGACGCCGCTTTTGCCGCGCGACTCGGCGTACTTCGACAGCACCGGCAGCGTGACGTTGCCGGTCAGGTTGTCGAGCAGGCCGTAGTCGGCCGAGAAGGTGTTGGTGATGGTGTGCGAGCTGGTGTTCTCGATGTCGAACAGGGTGATGTTGCCGGCCGACAGGTCGGTGATGATTTTTTCCTGGCCGATGTAGCTGTAGTTGAGGTCGTAGTTGAACTGGAACTGCTGGCGGCGGATCAGCGAATACTGCTTGTCGACCGCCGTCAGGGTCTGCTTCAGCAGCGCGCTCTGGTCGCCCTCGCCCTCGCGCTTGGCCAGCGCGTCGCGCGCCGCGTCCGAGCTGGCCGGGGCCGGCGCCGCCGGGCTTTCCTGGGCCAGCGCGAGGGCGGCCAGCAGCAGCCAGGCGCAGGCGAGGCTGGCTGGCGGGATGCGAATCTTCATGGTGAGTCCTTGTCGAAAAGTGGAAGCGAAGGGGAGGGCGTGCCTACTGGCGGCGCATCCAGGTGCCGCTGGCGCCCGAATTGATGGCCCGTTCCAGCAGGTGGGTCTGGTTTTCCAGCGCGCCGAGGCGGGCGCGGTTGCTGACGCGGTCCATGTCGACGACGCCGAGTTCGCGGTCGCTCAGCGCCAGTTGCGCCGGCAGCGGCGCGTTTTTGGCCGGGTAGACGATGAACAGGGTGTTCTTGTCCCACAGCGCGGCGAATTCGGCCAGCGAGAAGACGATGTTGCCGGCCGACGGGTCGGCGATGTAGACGACGCCGTCGCGGATGCCGCGCAGCACCACGAAGTGCTTGGCGCCGGCGTAGTCGATCGGCACGATGGCCGGATGCTCGAGCGCCAGCAAGTCCTTGATCTCGGCGCGGAAGCCGGCCCCCTCGACGCCCAGCGCGGCGACGTAGCGCTTCATGTCGAGCAGGGAAAAACCGCGCCGCTCGATGATCTTTTCCTTCTCGCCGCGCTCGAGCATGCCCTCCATGGCCTGCTGTTCGCTGACCTTCAGGCCGAGGTGGAAATTCAGGATGGTCACCAGGGCGGCCGAGCCGCAGCTGTAGTCGAAGGCCTGGCGCACGATGTGGCGGTACTTCAGCTCGGAGTACGGCTCCATCCGCACCGCCTGGCTGTACGCGCCGCCGCCCAGCAGCGGCTGCGGCATCTGGTATTGGCCCTTGGGGCGGTCCAGCGGCGTGTGCCGCTCGACGACGCCGGCGCCGGCGATCAGCGCCGCCAGCACGCCCAGCAGGATCATCATCATGGCGCACCGCCGGCGCCGGGCAGCCGCGCCGGGCCGGCGCGCGAAGTGAATCGATACAGGCTTACCCGAGGCGTCCGGCGCCCCATGACTGCGTCCATCTTGTCTCCAATGTCTCTAATAAGAACGGTCGTGCTTTATTAAGCCGACAGGTTTTCTTTATATTTTTGTAACTTATTAACGCATGATTCCAGTGCCCGGGGCAACTTAAAAAAATAGATCGCTGCCTCTAGGATTTTCTTCAAAACTTATGCTAACGCAAACAACGGTCGCACGGCACGGGCGCCACTGTGCATGGCTCGCAGGGTCAAGTGCTTGGCTTTGCGGGTCAGCGCGAGAGCGCGGGGTCCCGTTGAAAAACGGCGGGGAGCGCTCGTGGTACCGCCTGGAAAAACGCATTGCCCGCGTCGGTTCATCCACCATTCCAACCACTTCAAAATGGGTCACAACGCCGCCTCGTTCGGCTCGGTCGCGATGAACCGGATCGACCTGCGCGGCACCCAGGTGTGGATCTGGGCGCACGAGGATTCCCCACGGCGTTGGCCGCCGCCGCGGCGACCGCGGCGCTGGCTTGCAAGGCCCGTCGCTTGGCCCGGAAAGTCAGCGCAACAGGCTTTACCGGCGCCGCCGCAGCCCATAAGATGGACCTGCAACATTGAAATAATACTCATGCGGCAAAGGGGCTTTTCCCGGCGCCGACACCACAAAAACAAGCATGTCAATCAACGGAGACAACACCATGAAACTGATCAAACAAACCGCCATCGCCGCCTTGCTGTCCTCGATCGCCCTGGCCGCCTCGGCGATGACGCCGATCCAGGACGCCGAACTGAGCACCGTCAGCGGCCAGGACGGCGTGTCGATCACGGCCAACCTGAACGTCAAGATCGACTCCTTCGTCTACACCGATACCGACGCGGTCGACGCCTCGACCGGCCTGGGCGGCGGTTCGGTCAGCTTCAACGGCATCAAGGTCAACGGCCTGATCGCCGCCAGCATCGACATCCTCAGCAAGGCTTCGTTCCTGCAGGCGGCCGGCGCCGCCGGCGTGACCAATCCGGGCACCTTCTACAACCCGGCCACCGGCGGCGACGTGGTGCAGATCGCCATCCCGGCCGACGTGCAGGTTGCCGCCGGCAAGTTCTTGAACGTGTCGGTGGACGCGATCAAAATGGGTAACAACGCCGCCTCGTTCGGCTCGGTCGCGATGAACCAGATCGACCTGCGCGGCACCCAGGTCTGGATCTGGGCGCACTAATCGGCGGCGGCAGGTCCGCCCGCTCCCCGCATGGCAGCGCGGGGAGCGGGCGCGCTACGGTATGAAAAAAACGCATTTCCCAACCAGCAGTACTTCTTGGAGACGTACATCATGACATTTTTCGCTCAAACCCTGGTCGCCGCAGCCCTGTCCTCGATCGCCCTGGCCGCCTCGGCGATGACGCCGATCCAGGACGCCGAACTGAGCACCGTCAGCGGCCAGGACGGCGTGTCGATCACGGCCAACCTGAACGTCAAGATCGACTCCTTCGTCTACACCGATACCGACGCGGTCGACGCCTCCACCGGCCTGGGCGGCGGTTCGGTCAGCTTCAACGGCATCAAGGTCAACGGCCTGATCGCCGCCAGCATCGACATCCTCAGCAAGGCCTCGTTCCTGCAGGCGGCCGGCGCCGCCGGCGTGACCAATCCGGGCACCTTCTACAACCCGGCCAGCGGCGGCGACGTGGTGCAGATCGCCATCCCGGCCGACGTGCAGGTTGCCGCCGGCAAGTTCTTGAACGTGTCGGTGGACGCGATCAAAATGGGTCACAACGCCGCCTCGTTCGGCTCGGTCGCGATGAACCAGATCGACCTGCGCGGTACCCAGGTCTGGATCTGGGCGCACTAAGCGGCGCGCGGCCGCTTGAAGCGCCGGCGCCACGCCAGCCGGCGCGGCCGGCGTTCCCACAGCATTCCCGGCGCACGCGGCGCCGCTCACGGATGACCATGATGACCGCTTCCCCTTTGACGCCGTCCCCGCCCGCCCGCTGGCGCCGCGCCATCCTCGCGCTGGCCGGCCTGGCCGCGGCCGCGCCGGCCTGGGCCCAATTGCGCCCGCTCGACGACCAGGCGCTGTCGCACGTGCGGGGGCAGGGGCTGTTGTCGATCAGCAACGCCAGCCTGGGAGGGTTTGACTTCACCCGCATCGGCCTGGACGCCGACGTCGCGCTCAGCGCCAATGTCCGCAATACCCGGCTGGGCGAATACACGCTGGCCACGCGCAACGGCCTGGGCGCCGACATCGACATGCCGCTGTTGCAGTTCGGCCGCAGCGACGCCGGCGACGCGGCCCGGCTGGTACACATCAGCAATCCCTATTTTGAATTCGTTTTCCGCGGCGACGGCGCCGCCCGCGAAGTGATCGGCCTGCGCATCGGCTTCGACGGCATCAGCGGCGACGTCGGCCTGAAGCTGGCCAGCCTGTCGGGCTCGATGCGCGTGGCCGGCAGCGGCGCCGACGGCGCCGCGCTGCTGCTCGACTCGCGCCTGGACGCCGGCGGCGGCAAGCGCTGGGACGGCGCCTGCGCCGCGCCCTGCCTGCCGCTGGCGCAACTGGGCGGCGTGCGCGCCGGCGACGCCAGCGGCCCCAGCCGCGACTTTTGGATTTCCATGTTGAAGACCGGCGTGCAATTCCAGGCGCCGGCCGGCGGCGCCGGCCTGCCCGACGCCGCGCAGGCCGGCATGTGGTTGAACTGGCGCGACCGCTTGAGCGCGCTCGGCGTCAACGGCCTGACCCCGCCCAACCTGCCGAAGGGACGCTGAGCGTGCGCGCGCCTTGGGGTCTTTCTCGCGCGGCGGCGCTGGCGTGGCTGGCGTGGCTGGCGGCGGCGGGGCCGGCGGCGGCGTTCGAACCGCTGAGCGACGCGGCGCTGTCGGCGGTGCGCGGCGGCGACGGCGTCAGCTTCGACCTGGCCGGTTTTTCGATGTCCGGCGACGCCCGCGTCACCTACACGGCGGCGCCCGGGCGCAGCCTGTACACCGGCGCCGCCAGCGCCGCGCGCAGCGACGGCGCCGACCCGTTCGGCGACCCGTACCGCCTCGACGTCGTCGGCGCCGCCGGCCGCGCCGACTACTTCCAACTGGCCTTTCCGCTCAACGCCGCCGGCGCGCAGCGCTGGCAGTTCGCCTACGACTGGGGCGTGACGGCCGACGGCGTCAGCCGCGACGGCGGCAGCGTGGTGTGGCAAGACGCGCGCTGGTACGGCGGCGGCCTGCAGTTCGCCACGCCGGAGTTCCACGACGGCGTCGCCTTCGGGTTGGCGCTGCACCTGCGCGTGGGCGAGCTGGCGCTGCGCCCGCGCGGCCGCGGCGACGCCAGCGAGCAACTGGCGCTGCGCGGCATCCGCCTGGGCGGCGTCGACGCCGACGGCAACTTCGACAACACGCCGTGGGTGCTGGCCGACGTCGCGGCGCAGCCGGCGCTGCTGAACGCGCTGAGCGACGAAAGCGGGCCGCGGCTGCACTTCGGCATCGGCTGGCCGGACGCGCGCTTCGGCAACGGCGCGGCGTCGTCAGGTGCCCTGCAGGTCGACAACATCTGCTTCGTCAGCGCCGGCCGGCCGACTGTCGACCTGGGTTCGTCGCGCATCGGCGCGCTGCAGATCCAGTACCTCGACGTGAAGTTCAAGCGCTGATATGGGGCGCCTGCCGCTGGCCTGGCTGGGCCTGTTTTGCCTGCTCTGCGGCGGCGCCGCGGCGGGCCAAGGGCTGCGCCCGCTCGACGACGGCGAACTGTCCGCGGTGCGCGGCGGCGACGGCGTCGCCTTTGCCGCCCACATCGTCATCAACGACCCGACGCTGGTCGGCGCGGTCAGCGACAGCCGCCTGTCGCTGGGCTTCAAGGGCGACGGCCAGAGCAACTACCTGGTCATCAAAAACCTGCGCGGCAGCGTCGACATGTTCGCCTTCAGCATCGGCGTCAACAAAAAGCCGGACGGCGGCGACTACGTCGCGCTCGGCCTGCCGGGCTACGTCAAGTTCAGCAATTTCGGCTTCGAATCGCTGAGCGTGCAGAGCGATCCGCTGGCGCCGGTGGCCAGCAGCCTGGGCAGCCTGAACATCCACGGCGGCATGGCGCTGCAAGGCCAGTTCCGCCTGTGGGCGCACTGAGCCGCCGCCCGCGGTTGCAAGCGCCGCCTTAAAACGGCAGCGGCTGCTTGCTCAACGCCACCGCGACAATATAGCCAAACGCCGTCAGCGCGCCGGCGAAGGCCAGCGCGCGCACCGCCTTGGTCTTGCCGCGTTTCAAAGCGAGCGTCCCCAGCACGATATACACCAGCAGCGCGACGACCTTGGCGCTGAGCCAGGCCTGCACGAACGGATACTGCTTGCTCCACAGCGCCAGCGCCAGCGCGCTGGCCAGCAACAACGTATCGATCACGTGCGGGGCGATCCTCACCCAGCGCCGTTGCAGCAGCGCCGAGTCGCCCAGCATCCAGCATCCGCGCAGCAGGAACAAGACGCCACTGAGCATGGCGAAGGCGACGTGCAGGTGTTTCAACGCGAAATACGTCATGGTGCTGGCGTCCTTGAATGATGAGTTGCCGCCATCATCGGTGCTGGCGTCGCGCCACGCAAGCGGAATCTGCCGCCAATCCGCGTCAAAACGGCGCGCCGCCGGTTGCCCGGGGGGGCGCCGAAAGGGGAGGGCGGGGAGGGCGGTGGAAACGGCCTACGCGGCGGCGCGGCGGATCTGCGCGGTGAGCTCGTACGAGCGCAGGCGGTGCTGGTGGTCGAAAATCTGCGAGGTGATCATCAGCTCGTCGGCGCCGCTGCGCTCGATGAAGGCGTGCAACTGGCGCGCGACGGTGTCGGGCGCGCCGATGGCCGAGCACGACAGCACCGCGTCGAGCATCGCGCGCTCCTGCGGGCCGAGGTTTTCCAGGTAGCCCGGCAGCGGCGGCTGCAGGCGCGCCGGCCGGCCGCTGCGCAGGTTGACGAAAGCTTGCTGCATCGACGTCGCGCGCAGTTGCGCCTCGGCGTCGGTGTCGGCGGCAAAGACGTTGAAACCCAGCATCACGTAGGGCGTGGCCAGTTGCGCCGACGGGCGGAAGTTGTCGCGGTAAAACGCCACCGCCTGCATCATCTGCTGCGGCGCGAAGTGCGAGGCGAAGGCGTAGGGCAGGCCGAGGTGGGCCGCCAGTTGCGCGCCGAACATGCTCGAGCCAAGTATCCACAGCGGCACCTTACTACCCTTGCCGGGCACCGCCAGTACGCGCTGCTTGGGCGCGTCGGACAGGTAGTCCATCAACTCCAGCACGTCTTGCGGGAAGGCGTCGGCGTCCGATTCCAGGTTGCGGCGCAGCGCCCGCGCGGTGGCCTGGTCGGAGCCGGGCGCGCGGCCCAGCCCGAGGTCGATGCGGCCGGGGTGGAGCGCCTCGAGCGTGCCGAATTGCTCGGCGATCACTAGCGGCGAGTGGTTCGGCAGCATGACGCCGCCGGCGCCGACCCGGATGGTACGGGTGCCGGCGGCGACGTGCGCCATCACCACCGCCGTGGCGGCGCTGGCGATGCCGGGCATGCCGTGGTGTTCGGCCAGCCAGTAGCGTTGGTAGCCCCAGCGTTCGCCGTGCTGCGCCAGTTCGAGCGTGTTGCGAAACGAGGCGGCCGCGCTGCCGCCCTCGACGATGGGGGCGAGATCGAGTATGGAAAATGGAATCATGCACCGGATATCGGGACGGCGGGCGCAAACGCAATGGTAGATTGCCATTCCCCTGTCGCCGGCAGGGGCATCGCCGGCGACCGGGGCGCGTGGTTGCCGCCAAGACGCCGGAAAAAACGCCGTCCACTGCGCCCGGACAAGCAAGTCCGGCGCCGCGGCGAACTTTCCGGCGCCGTCCAAGTCTGAACTGGTTTACCCACCCGACCGAAACGGCGCCGCGTATGCACTGCAAGGAACTCATCAAACCGGACGGGCGTCGCCTGACGCTGTACAGCCGCCAGCCCATCCTCGCGGTGGACGCCGCGCCCAGTCCCTTCGCCGACCCGCAGCGGGCGTATCCGCACCTGCGCTGGCATCCGTTGCGCGGCGAGTGGGTCGCCTACGCGCCGTTCCGCCAGGAGCGCACCTTCCTGCCGCCGCCGCAATACAACCCGCTCGCCGCCACGCTCGACCCGGCCAACCCGACCGAGTTGCCGCGCGGCGACTACGAGGTGGCGGTGTTCGACAACCGCTTCCCGTCGCTGGCGCTGGACGCCGGCGAGCCGCCGGCGCTGATCGTGCCGACCGCCGCCGCCGCCGGCCACTGCGAGGTGGTGGTGTTCACGCAGGACCCGCAGGCGTCGCTGGGCGCGTTGGAGCTGGGCCACATCGAGTTGCTGCTGCAGGTCTGGGCGGCGCGCACGGCGCGCCTGGCCGCGCGCGGCACCATCGCCTATGTGCTGCCGTTCGAGAACCGCGGCGCCGAGGTCGGCGTGACGCTGCACCATCCGCACGGCCAGATCTACGCCTATCCGTTCGTGCCGCCGGTGCCGCAGCGCATGCTCGAGCGCGAGCGCGCCTTCTATCTGCAGGGCGGGGTGCCGCTGCTGGTCGATTTCGCCCAGCGCGAGATCGACAGCGGCGAGCGCCTGTTGTACCGCGGCCCGCACGCGGCCGCCTTCGTGCCGGCCTGCGCGCGCTACCCGTACGAGGTGTGGGTGACGCCGCTGGCGCCGGTCGCCCAGTTCGCCGCGCTGACGGCGCCGCAGCGCGCCGACCTGGCGCGCGCGCTGAAAACCGTGCTGCTCAAGTACGAGGGTTTGTGGCAGCGGCCGTTCCCGTACCTGATGGCGTGGTACCAGGCGCCCACCGACGGCCAGGCCCATCCGGAGACCCAGTTGCACGCCCAGTTCTATCCGCCCTACCGTACCCGCGAGCGCCTCAAGTACCTCGCCGGCACCGAGCTGGCGGCCGGCCTGTTCGCGATGGACGCCTTGCCCGAGGACAAGGCGCGCGAGTTGCAGCAGGTCGACGTCAGGCTGGAGGGCTGAGCGGTGACGGCGCCGGGCGAACGCGAAACCAGGGCCAAGCTGGCGCGCATGCGCGGCTGGCTGGCGCGCAGCGGCGCCGGCGCGCTGCGCCTGCGCGGCGTCGACTGGTTCGCCTGGGCGGCGGCGGGCGCCTCGAACGCGGTGCTGCTGACGGCCGAGGCCGGGGTGGCCGAGGCGCTCGTCACGGCCGACGCCGCCTACGTGCTGACCGACGCCATCGAGGCCGAGCGCTTGCGCAGCGAACAAGTGCTGGCGCCGTGGACCTGGCAGGTGACGCCGTGGGCGCGGCAGGAGTTGCGCGAACATTTCGTGCGCCACGCGGCGGCCGGCGCCGGCGTGTTGAGCGACCGTCCGGGCCCGCTGGAGCACGCGCTGCCGGCCTGGGCGCGCGACGAGCGGCTGGTGCTGGCGGCGCCGGAGCGGGCGCGCTACCGCCAACTGGGCCGCCTCGCCGCCGGCGCCGCCAGCGCGACGCTGCGCGCGGCCAGGCCGGGCTGGACCGAATACGAGCTGGCCGGCGCCGCCGCCCAGGCGCTGTGCGCGCGCGGGCTGGCGCCGGCGCTGGTGCTGGCCGCCGGCGCCGAGCGGCTGGGGCGCTACCGCCATCCGCTGCCGACCGCGCAGCCGCTGGGCCGGCGCGCCATGCTGGTGCTGTGCGCGCGCCGCTTCGGCCTGTACGCCAACCTGACCCGCTTCGTCAGCTTCGGCGCCGGCGCCGACCCGCGCCAGCAGGCGCTGATGGCGCTGGAGGCGGTCGGCCTGGACGCCTGCGAACCCGGCCAGCCCTTGTCGACGGTGTACCGCGCCCTCGAGGGCGCCTACGCCTACGCCGGCTGGCCGGACGCTATCCTGCAACACCACCAGGGCGGCATCACCGGCTACCTGGCGCGCGAGGTGCTGGCCAGCGCGCACGCCGAGACCTGCTTGAGGGACGGCATGGCGCTGGCGCTGAACCCCAGCCTGGACGGCATCAAGATCGAGGACACCTTCCTGCTCGAGGGCGGCGAGCTGGAGAACCTGACCTTCGACCCGGACTGGCCGTGGGCCTTGGTGCAGGGCCGCAAGCGTCCGCTTTGCCTGGAGAAGACATGATTACCATGACCGAATATTTCGCCGGCGCGCCGGCGGTGCGGGCGTCGGCGCCCGGACGCGTCAACCTGCTCGGCGAGCACACCGACTACAACGACGGCTTCATGTTGCCGACGGCGACGCTGCAGCGCACCGAGGTGGCGCTGGCGCCGGCCCTTGACGAGCACCACCAGGTGTATTCGGCAACGCTGGACCAGGGCGTGCGCTTCGCCCGCGCCGGCCACGCGCCGCCCGGCTTCGGCCGCTATGTCGAGGGTTGCATCCGCGTGCTCGAGGAGCGCGCGGTGGTGGTGCCGGCGCTGCGCGTCTACGTGCGCTCGGACGTGCCGGTCGGCGCCGGCCTGTCGAGCAGCGCGGCGCTGGAACTGGCGACGCTGCGCGCGCTGCGCGCGCTGCTCGGGCTGGCGCTGGACGACGTCGCGCTGGCGCTGATCGGCCAGCAGGCCGAGGTCAATTACGCCCAGGTCAACTGCGGCGTCATGGACCAGATGGCGGCCAGCCTGGCCGACAGCGCGCACATGTTGTTCCTCGACGCCCGCAGCCTGCAGTTCGAGCTGCTGCCGCTGCCGGCCGACAGCGAGCTGATCGTGATTGACTCCGGCGTCGCGCGCTCGCTGGCGGCCAGCAAGTACAACGAGCGCCGCCGCGAGTGCGAGGAGGCGGCGCGCCTGCTCGGGGTGGCGGCGCTGCGCGACGTCGACGCGTTGGAGCTGGTCGAGCGCCTGCCGCAGCCGTGGCGGCGGCGGGCGCGCCACGTGGTCAGCGAAAACGCCCGCGTGCTGCGCGCCTGCGCCCAGCCCGGCCCGGCCGAGTTCGGCCGCCTGATGCGCCAGTCGCACGCCAGCCTGCGCGACGACTACGAGGTGTCGATCGCCGAACTCGACGAGCTGGCCGCGCTGCTGTGCGCCGAGCCGGCGGTGTACGGCGCGCGCCTGACCGGGGCCGGCTTCGGCGGCGCCTGCGTGGCGCTGTGCCGGCGCGGCTGGGGCGCGGCGACCGGGGGCGCGGTGCTGGCGCGCTACAACGGCGGCGGCGCCGGCCGGCGCGGCCGGCTGCTGTTGCCGGCGCCGGACGACGCGGCGTCGGGGGCGCCAAGGAAAAAACAAGGGGGCAGGGACCTAAGGCGCGCCCAAACTTTACCCGGTAGTTTGGCGAAGTGGTTTTGGGTGGGTCAAGGCAGAGGGGGAAAACATAGGGGGGCTTGGAATACCACCCCCA
>NZ_JBJXIB010000107.1:0-20813 GCF_046115965.1 Janthinobacterium sp. CG_23.3
GTAGCGCACGCCTCCCCCCCCCCCCCCACTCCCCCCCCCCCCCCCCCCCCCCCCCCCCCCACCCCCCCCCCCCCCCCCCCTCCCCTCCCCCCCCCTGCGCCGGCCGCCAGCGCCGCCGTCCTGGCCAAGGGCGAAAAAATTTACGGCGCCAATTGCCTGTCCTGCCACGGCGCCGGGGTGCTGGGCGCGCCCAAGTTCGGCGACGTGGCGGCGTGGCAGCCGCGCACCGCCAAGGGCATGGAAACGCTGTACAACAGCGCCCTCAACGGCTTCAAGATGATGCCCCCGCGCGGCGGCAACGCCGTGCTGAAGGACGATGAAATGAAGGCGGCGGTCGACTATATGGTCAGCGCCGCGCACGGGTGACACGGCGGAACCACCATGTTGATCACTTCCCTGCGCAAGACGTGCGTCTTGCTGGCTTGCGCTAGCTTCGCGGCCGGCGCCGCCGAACCGGCCATCCAGCGCATCCCCGGCCATGTGTTCGGCACCGCGGTCGAGGTGACGATCTACGGCGAGACCGAGGAGCGCGCCGGGCAACTCGGCGCGGCCGTGCTCAAGGAGTTCGACCGGCTGCACCACAAATTCCACGCCTGGCAGCCCAGCGCGCTGACGGCGCTGAACGACGCCATCGCGCGCGGCGACAGCTACCAGGGCGACGCCGAGATGGTCGACCTGCTGCAATCGGCCGGCCGGCTGGCGGCGCGCTCCGACAATCTGTTCAACCCGGCCATTGGCGGCCTGATCCGGCTGTGGGGTTTCCAGAGCAGCGACATTGGCGTCAGCGCGCCGTCCGCCGCGGCGATCCGCCGCTGGGTCGACGCCAAGCCGCGCATGAGCGACCTGCGCTACGACGGCAACCGCATTTCCAGCCGCAACCGGGCGGTGATGCTCGACCTGGGCGGCTACGCCAAGGGCTACGCGCTGGACCGCGCCGCCGCGCTGTTGCGCGCGCAGCATGTGCGGGCGGCGCTGGTCAACATTGGCGGCAACGTGTTGGCGATCGGCCAGCCGGGCCGGCGACCGTGGCGGGTCGGCGTGCGCGACCCGCGCGGCGCCGGCGCCGTGGCCCGGCTGGAGCTGCGCGACAACGAGGCGATCGGTACCAGCGGCGACTACCAGCGCTATTTCATGAACGACGGCAAGCGCCATCCGCACATCATCGACCCGCGCAGCGGCGACACCGTCGACCTGGTGGCCTCGGTCACCATCATCGCCGCTGGCGGCGCCCACCCCGGCATCGATTCGGACGGGCCGTCCAAGCCGCTGTTCATCGCCGGGCCGAAGCGCTGGCGGAGCCTGGCGCGGCGGCTCGGCCTGACCCATGTGCTGCTGATCGACGCCACCGGCGCGGTGGCGATGACGCCGGCGATGCGCGCCAGAATGGTGGGCGCGCCGCCTTAAGCCGGCCGCGGCGGATTGGACGCGCCGGGCGGACGTATTGGGGATAGAATCAAGGCGACGCCGAGCAACTTTATGTTCCGATAGGCCGGCGGGCTTGGCCTCGGTTTGCGCTAGCGCATGGGTGGCACGTCGCTCTCGTGCAGTAATCGAGGCAGGCCAGCCGAAGATAGCCGCGGGAAAAGATTGACTGCGGGAATAGCGCTCAATACTATCTCGGCGCATCCACCAGGAGTCGTCGTGACATATCGTCTTAATTTGCCCGCCATACTGCTGGCGCTGGCCTGCGCCGTTCCGTTGGCGCAGGCCGTGCCGGCCGCCCAGAAGGGGCGCAGCTGCCACCTGCCCGGTTCGGAGGAGGCGCTGCGCTGCGTCAGCGTCGCCGTGCCGCTCGACTACGCGCGCCCGGGCGCCGGCACGATCGCCTTGCACGTGACGCTGGCGCCGGCGTTGCGCGACCCGGCCAGCGCCGACCCGCTGTTCGTGCTGGCCGGCGGCCCGGGCGAGGCCGGCTCGGACGTGCTGCCGCTGCTGACCGCGACCTTCCGCAAGACCCGCGCCACGCGCGACATCGTCTTCATCGACCAACGCGGCAGCGGCCGCTCCGGCAAGCTCGAATGCGACAGCCCGGACGACGACGACGAGGCCCTCGGCGACGCCGCGGCCGAGCGGGCGGCGCTGGCCTGCCTGCGCGCGCTCAAGCAACCGCTGGCGGCCTACACCACGGCGGCCGCCGCGCGCGACCTGGAGCGGGTGCGCCTGGCGCTGGGTTACGCCAAGGTCAACCTGTGGGGCGGCTCCTACGGCACCCGGCTGGGCCAGGTCTACGCGCGCGCCTTTCCCGCCAGCGTGCGCGCCTTGATCCTCGACGGCGTGGCCGCGCCGGAGCAAGTGATCCCGGCGGGCGGGCGCGACAGCCAGGCCGCGCTGGACGGGCTGTTCAAGCGCTGCGCCGCCAACCCCGGCTGCGCGGCGGCCTATCCGAACCTGCGCGCCGAGTTCGCCGGCCTGCTCGAACGGGTCGGCCGCGGCGCCATCGAACTCGACCTCACCAACCCGCGCACGGCCGAACCGCTGCGCGTGACGATGAGCAGCCGGCGCTTCCTCGGCACCGTCCACGGCATCCTCTATTCGCCGCTCGACAGCGGCCGCCTGCCGTTCCTGATCCACGGCGCCCACCAGGGCCGCTGGCAACCCTTCGTCGCCCGCAGCAACGTCGCCACCGACTTCTCGACCGACGCCGGGCCGGGTCTGGGCCTGTACCTGGCGGTCACCTGCGCCGAGGACTTCCCGCGCCTGACGCCGCAACTGCTGGCCGACGACACCCGCGGCTCGTTTATGAACGCCGCCGAGATCCTGCGCCTGTCCAGCCTGTGCCAGGCGATCCGCGTGCCGGCGCAACCCTATGTGGCGCCGGCGCGCATCGCCGCGCCGGTGCTGATGCTGTCGGGCGCGCTCGACCCGGTGACGCCGCCGCACCGCGCCGAGGCCGCCGGACGCCATATGCGCGATGTCCAGCATTTCGTGGTCGCCAACGCCGGCCACGGCGTGTCGCAACTGGGCTGCGCGCCGCGCCTGCTGCGCGCCTTCCTCGACCAACCCGGGCGGCCGCTGGCCGCCGAGTGCCTCGGCGAGATCCCGGCGCCGCCGTTCCTGCTGCGCAGCGCCGGACCGCAACCTTGAGAAAGCCGACATGATCGAAGCTGACGATGTATGCAAACAATTCGGCGCCGTGCGCGCGCTCGGCGGCGTCAGTTTTTGCGCCCGCGACGGCCACATCACCGCCTTGCTGGGGCCGAACGGCGCCGGCAAGACCACGCTGCTGCGCCTGCTGGTGGGCCTGCTGGCGCGCGACCGCGGCAGCATCCGCGTCGACGGCGTCGACCCGGCCGTGGAGCCGATGGCGGTGCGCCGCAACATCGGCTTCCTGACCGACCAGTTCGGCCTGTACGAGCGCCTCAGCACGCGCGAATATCTGGCCTATTTCGGCGCGCTCAACGGCATGGACAAGGCCGCGGTGGCGCGCCGCACCGACGAGGTGGCGCAGCTGCTCGGCCTGGAGGACATCCTGGAACGCCGCGCCAAGGGCTTTTCGCAGGGCCAGCGCATCAAGGTGGCGCTGGCGCGCACGCTGCTGCACCGGCCGCGGCACCTGCTGCTCGACGAGCCCAGCCGCGGACTCGACGTGATGAGCACGCGCGCGCTACGGCGCGCGCTGACGGCGCTGCGCGCGGACGGCTGCTGCGTCATCATGGCTACCCACGTGATGCAGGAGGTCAGCCACCTGTGCGACGACGTCATCGTCATCGCCGGCGGGCGCAGCGTGGCGCAGGGTTCGCCGGCGCAGTTGTGCGCGCAAACCGGCATCGCCAGCCTGGAGGACGCCTTCGTCAGCCTGGTCGGCACCGACGAGGGGATCGCCGCATGAAGCCGAAGTGGATGGTGGTGTTGTCGAAGGAGTTGCTGGAGAACCTGCGGGACCGCCGCACCCTTGTCCTGCTGCTGCTGTTCGTGCTGCTGTACCCGGCCCTGTACGGCGTGCTGCTGAAGCGCACCATCGAGCGCGCCAGCACGCCCGAGCGCGAGGGCATCGAGCTGGTCGTCATCGGCGGCGCGCAGGCGCCCACGCTGATGGCCCAGCTGCGCCAGAACAACGTCACCGTCAGCGAGCGCGCGCCGATGTCGGACCAGCAAGTCACCGAGTTGCTGCGCCAGCACAAGGTGGTGGCCGTGCTCAAGCTGGAGCGGCGTTTCGGCCAGCACTACGAGGCGATGCGGCCGGCGCATATCGAGTTGTGGTACGACTCGGCCGCCGAGAACCAGACCAAGCAGAACGAGGTCGAGCAGGTGCTGCGCGAGTACAGCGCCAGCATCGCCAGCGCGCGCCTGCTGGCGCACGGCGTTTCGCCGACCACCGGCGTGCCGATCAAGCTGCAGCGCTACGACACCGGCACCAGCGCCTCGCGTTCGGCCAATTTTTTGGGCGCCTTGCTGGGCGGGCTGTTCCTGCCGGTGTTCATCTTTTGCATGAGCAGCGCCGTCGACAGCACCGCCGGCGAGCGTGAGCGGCGCTCGCTCGAAGTGCTGTTGGCGCAGCCGGCCAGCGCGCTCGAGCTGGTGGTCGGGAAATGGCTGGCGGCGGCGGCGATGTCGGTGATCGGTTTCACGCTCGAGCTGGTGCTGGTGCACGCGATCCTGCGCTGGCTGCCGCTGGAGGAGATCGGCATGTCGTGGAACCTGGGCGTGTCCGACCTGCTGCTGTTCTGCCTGGCGAGCGTTCCGCTGTCGCTGCTGGCGGCGGGGCTGGAGGTGGCGCTGGCGATGAACGCGAAATCGTTCAAGGAGGCGCAGAGCATGATCAGCTTCGTCACGCTGATACCGATGGTGCCGGTGGTGGCGGTGCCGATGCTGGGCTTGAGCACGGCCACCTGGATGTACCTGGTGCCGGTGCTGTCGCACCTGACGCTGCTGCGCGAACTGGCCAAGGGGCAGCAGGTGGGTTACTTGCCGTTCGCGCTGACGTTTGTCAGCGCGCTGGCGGTGGCGCTGCTCACGGTCGCCTTCGCCAGCTGGCGCATGAAAAGCGAGCGCTACGTGCTGTCGGTGTGAGGGGCCCGATGCAAGCGGCCGCTGCCGTTCCGCCACGCGCGGGTTTGCGCCAAATTGCGTCGGGACGGCGCCGCGTCGCTACACTGCCTCATGGCCACGCCGAACGACGACTACGACACGCCTTGGAAGGATGCCGTGACCCGGTATTTTCCTGACTTCGTGGCGTTTTATTTTCCGCTCGCCCACGCCGAGATCGACTGGTCGTGCCCGCAGCGCTTCCTCGAGCAGGAATTGGCGCAGGTTGCGCACGACGCCGAACTGGGGAAACGCCTGGCCGACAAACTGGTCGAGGTCACCCTGAAGGGCGGGGCGCCGCAGTGGGTGCTGGTGCATTTGGAGGTGCAGGGGCGGCGCGACAGCCGTTTCGCCGAGCGCATGTTTACCTACAACTACCGCATCTTCGACCGCTACCGCCGGCCCGTCGCCAGCATGGCGCTGCTGGCGGACGGCAGCGCCGGCTGGAAACCCGACAGCTTCGGCTACCAGTTGCTCGGCTGCACAGTGGGAATACAATTTCCCGTTGTTAAACTGGATGAGTTCGCCGGACGCGCCGAACAGTTGCTGGACGACCCAAACCCGTTCGCGCTGGTAACGGCTGCCTATTTGGCCACGCGCGACACCAAGGGCGACGATGTCCGCCGCGCCGCCGCGAAGTGGTTCATACTTGAACGGCTCCTTCTGCAAAATCGGGACAGGAGGATTATCATTGACCTGACCGTGGTGATCGACTGGTTAATGCGCCTGCCTCAACCACTGGAGCACGAGTTATGGCGCCGCATCGAGAAATTCGAAAGGGATCGGGCTATGCCTTATATTTCATCCTTTGAGCGTATCGGCCTGGAGCGCGGCCTTAAACAAGGTCTGCTGGAGGGACGGCGGGAAGGTTGCCGCGAGGGACAGGCATTGTTGTTGAGCAATATGTTGGCGGAGCGCTTCGGCGCGCTGCCCGCGCACCTGCAACAGCGTCTTGCCCAAGGCACGTCGGCCGAATTACTTGCCTGGTCCAAGGCTTTTGTCAACGCCGCAACGCTGGACGAGGTATTCAATACCTGAAGAGGGCGCGGCGTCGGACGCAGGCAGGGGCAAAAAAAAGCTCGCCGTAGCGAGCTTTTTCCACACCGGATCGTGCCGTTAGAACTGGTTCATCGTGTTGTCTTTACCCGATGCTTTCAGGGCGGCTTCGCCACTGAAGTATTCCTTGTGGTCGTCGCCGATGTCCGAGCCGGACATGTTCTGGTGCTTGACGCAGGCGATACCCTGGCGGATTTCCTTGCGCTGAACGCCGGCAACATAACCCAACATGCCTTGGTCGCCGAAGTACTCTTTCGCCAGGTTGTCGGTCGACAATGCAGCGGTATGGTAGGTCGGCAAGGTGATCAGGTGGTGGAAAATGCCGGCTTCACGGGCTGAGTCAGCCTGGAAGGTGCGGATTTTTTCATCGGCGGCGATCGCCAGTTCGGTTTCGTCGTATTCAACACTCATCAGCGCCGTGCGATCGTAGGAAGACACATCCTTGCCTTCGCTCTTCATGCTGTCGAACATCTGCTGGCGGAAGTTCAGGGTCCAGTTGAACGATGGGCTGTTGTTGTACACCAGCTTGGCGTTTGGAATGACTTTGCGAATCGCGCTGACCATGCCGCCGATCTGGGCGATGTGTGGTTTTTCGGTTTCGATCCACAGCAAGTCGGCGCCGTTTTGCAGCGACGTGATGCAATCGAGTACGCAACGCTCTTCGCCCGTGCCGGCGCGGAACTGGAACAAGTTGCTAGGCAGGCGCTTAGGACGCAGCAGTTTGCCGTCGCGCTTGATGACCACGTCGCCGTTACCCATCGAGTCGATCGACACTTCTTCAACGTCGAGGAAGGAGTTGTATTGGTCGCCCAGATCGCCCGGCTCGCGGGTGACCGCGATCTGCTTGGTCAAGCCGGCGCCCAGCGAGTCGGTACGTGCAACGATCACGCCGTCGTCGATACCCAGTTCCAGGAAGGCGTAACGCACGGCACGGATCTTCGCCAGGAAGTCTTCGTGGGGAACGGTGACCTTGCCGTCTTGGTGGCCGCACTGTTTTTCATCGGAAACCTGGTTTTCAATCTGGATGCAGCATGCGCCCGCTTCGATCAGTTGCTTGGCCATCAGATAGGTCGCTTCGGCGTTACCGAAACCGGCATCGATATCGGCGATGATCGGCACGACGTGGGTGATGTGCTTGTCGATCTTGTCCTGGATCGCCTGCTTGGCGGCGCCTTCGGCAGCGTCCAATTGGCGGAACAAACCGCCCAGCTCACGCGCGTCGGCTTGGCGCAGGAAGGTGTACAGCTCTCTGATCAGGTCGGCAACGGCGGTTTTCTCGTGCATCGACTGGTCAGGCAAGGGGCCGAACTCGGAGCGCAGGGCGGCAATCATCCAGCCGGACAGGTACAGGTAGCGACGGTCGGTGCTGTTGAAGTGCTTCTTAATCGAGATCATCTTCTGTTGACCGATGAAACCGTGCCAGCAACCCAGCGACTGGGTATATTTGGATGGGTCGGCGTCGTAGTTCGCCATGTCGTCGCGCATGATCTTGGCGGTGTACTTGGCGATGTCCAGACCGGTTTTGAAGCGGTTCTGGGTACGCATGCGTGCAGCGGATTCAGGATTGATCGCGTTCCAGGCACTACCTTCTTTGTCTTTCAGACCGGCAATGGCTTTGATGTCGTCTTGGTACTGTGACATGTGAATCTCCTAGATAGTAAAACAAGATTGATAAAACCGCATTGAGCGTCTGGATCTGTTCACGCTCTTACGAAAAAACTGGCGCTGCATAAAGGCAAACTGCATGTATAAATAATAGACGTTTTTTCCGATTGCGCCAAGTCTTATATAAGACATATGACTGAAATTAATTCTTTCGTTTTCAAAGGCTTACACAATATTTTTCGGTATGTGAAATCAATTTTCAAAAAATGGGATAAATCGCCGTTTTTCGGCGCAGTTGAATTTTCATAATGTGGGATTGTTTTTCAGCGCGAGCCCGCCCGTGCCCATTTTATTCAAACGACTTGATCGAGGACAAATTTGCCGGGCGGATTCGATTGACCGCCCCCTAGCCCGGGGCTAGAGTCAATTGGGTAGACCGCAACCCAGGCACAGCGACATGGCCAAGATATTTCCCATCCATCCCAAGAACCCCGAGCGTATCTGCTGGGGCTGTGACAAATACTGCGCGGCCGACGCTATGCGTTGTGGAAACGGCTCGGATCGCACCCAGCACCCCGTTGAGCTGTTCGGCGAGGACTGGAACGACTGGGGCCTGGACGCCGCCGACAAGGCCGAGCCGAAGGATAAGCCCTGACGCGGCGCGCCGCGGAAGGCGCCGCGGCCGTGCCGATCGGAAATCTTTTTATGTGCGATACCTTGTTCTATGCCTTATCGCACCGACGGCGCCGCGTCGTCGCGGCATTCTGGCCAGGTAGTCACCGCATAAAATTCAACAGGGGGGATAATCATGGGTAAGTATGTCTTGGGATGGATTCTGGGTGTTCCGGCGGTGGTGTTGGTCGTGATCTATATGGTCATGAACTAGTACCGGCGATAAAAAAAAAAAAACACCCAAGGGGGGGGGTTTTTTTTTTTGGGTATGGCGCTCCACCCCCACCAGATGCACGGCGAGGAGGTATGCAGACCTGCCTACCCAGTCACGCCCGGCGTCAGGCACAAATCGCCTTCGCCCAGGCGCGCCAGCGCCGTGTCGATGGCGACGAACTCGCCGTTGATCTGGTCGATATGGCTGGTGCGGCTGGCGCCGGCCAGGCCTTGGCGCAGCAGCGCCACCACTTCGCCGTCGGCGCGCCCGCGCTGGCACTGGTCCTGGTACAGCAGCACGTCGTCGAAGGCGGCGCCGAGGATGGCGGTCTGTTGGCGGATGTCCTCGTCGCGGCGGTCGCCGGCGCCGCTGATGACCACCGAGCGGCGCTTGGCCGGCATGCTGTCGACCGCGCTCACCAGCGCCAGGATGGCGTCCGGGTTGTGGCCGTAGTCGGCGATGACGGTGGCGCCGCGGTAGGCGAAGACGTTGAAGCGGCCCGGCGCGTTGTCGCTCTCGTTGGCGAACGAGGCCAGGCCGGCGCGGATCGCCTGCCAGTCGACGCCGACGGCCCAGGCGGCGGCCACCGAGGCCATGACGTTTTCAACCTGGAAACCGATGGCGCCGTTGCGCGTGATCGGCGCGCCGGCCAGCGCCAACCTGTGCACGCTGGCGCCTTCGGCCGCGACCAGGTCGCCGCCCTCGACGTAGAGCACGCGGTGGCCCTGGGCGCGGTGCAGCGACATCACCGGGTTCTGGCGGTCGGCGGCGAAGAAGGTGACGCTGCCGCGGCAGTTGGCGGCCATTTTGACGACGGCCGGGTCGGCCGCGTTGAGCACGGCGACGCCGGTCGCGGCGACGTTTTGCACGATCACCCGTTTCAGCACCGCCAGGTCCTCGACGGTGGTGATGTAGTTCAGGCCGAGGTGGTCGCCCGAGCCGATGTTGGTGACCACAGCGACCTGGCAGCGGTCGAAGGCCAGGCCTTCGCGCAGCACGCCGCCGCGGGCGGTTTCAAACACCGCCGCGTCGACGTCCGGGTGCAGCAGCACGTTGCGCGCGCTGCGCGGGCCGCTGCAGTCGCCACTGTCGATGCACCTTCCTTCGATATAGACGCCGTCGGTGTTGGTCATGCCGGTGCGCAGGCCGGCGGCCGTGAGCAGGTGGGCGATCAGGCGCACGGTGGTGGTCTTGCCGTTGGTGCCCGTGACGGCGACGACCGGGATGCGGCCGTCCTCGCCGTCGGCGAACATGGCCGCGACGATGGCTTCGCCGACCGGGCGGCCCTTGCCGAACGACGGCGACAGGTGCATGCGCAGGCCGGGCGCGGCGTTGACTTCGACGATGCCGCCGTTCTGCTCTTCGATCGGTTGCAGCACGCTGTCGCAGACCACGTCGACGCCGCAGATGTCGAGGCCGACCATGTGGGCGGCGGCGATGGCGCGCGCCGCCACTTCCGGGTGGACGTCGTCGGTGACGTCGGTGGCGGCGCCGCCGGTGGACAGGTTGGCGTTGTTGCGCAGGATGACGCGCTGGCCGGCCGGCGGCACCGAGTCGGCCAGGTAACCCTGTTTCGCCAGGCTGGCCAGGGCGATGTCGTCAAAGCGGATCTTGGTCAGCGAGGTCGCGTGGCCGCTGCCGCGGCGCGGGTCCAGGTTGACCTGCTCGACCAGTTCGCGCACCGAATGCAAGCCGTCGCCGACCACCTGGGGCGGGTCGCGCCGCGCCGCGGCCACCAGCTTGTTGCCGACCACCAGCAGGCGGAAGTCGTTGCCCGGCAGGTAGCGCTCGACCAGGATGTCGTCGCGGAATTCGCAGGCGGCGTGGTAGCCGGCCGTCAATTGCTCGCGGGTGGTGACGTTGACCGTCACCCCCTTGCCCTGGTTGCCGTCCTTCGGCTTGATCACCACCGGCAGGCCGATCTCGCAGGCAGCGGCCCAGGCGTCGTCGGCGTCGGCCACCACGCGCCCCAGCGGCACCGGCACGCCGGCCGCGTGCAGCAGGCGCTTGGTGAGTTCCTTGTCCTGGGCGATGGCTTCGGCGATGGCGCCGGTGCCGTCCATTTCGGCGGCCTGGATCTTGCGCTGGCGGCTGCCCCAGCCGAACATCACCAGGCTGCCGTCGGTCAGGCGGCGGAACGGGATGTTGCGCGCCACCGCGGCCTGCACGATGGCGCCGGTGCTCGGCCCCAGGCGCACGTCCTCGTCGAGCTCGCGCAACTGCGCCAGCGCGCCGGCCAGGTCGAACGGCAGGTCGGCGGCGGCGGCGCGGCACAGTTGCTGCGCCAGTTCCAGCGCGAGGCGGCCGACGGCCTCCTCGGAATACTCGACGACGACCTGGAAAATGCCCAGTTCCAGGGTCGGCGTGGTGCGGCTGAAGGTGACCGGGCAGCCGGCTTGCGCCTGCAGGCCGAGGGCCGCCAGTTCCAGCACGTGGGCCAACGGGATGGCGTCGTCGTGGCCGGTCGGCTGCAGCGCGTCGAGCGCCGGGAAGCGCGCGCGCAGGCGGCTTTCAAAGCCGGCCATGGCGCCGATGCACAATTCCTCTACGCCGCAGGCGACGATCGCCTCGACCGAGGTGTGGTGGCTCCACAGGTTGGGGCCGCGCAGCGCGCGTATGCGAGATACTTCCATAAACCGTTCTTCCTATCTTGTTGTGCGGGCCGCCGTCGCGGCGGGCGACGGCGGCGCCGTGCGTCCGGCGCGGGCGCCGGACCTCTTATTGCTCGATGCTTCACGACGCCGGCGGGCTGGCGCCACGCCGGACGCCGGTTTAACGACGCGCGTTTTTCGTTCCGGTGTCAAAGGTGCGCAGGCCGGCGCAGATCAGCTCGGGGGCGATGTTCAGCGCCCAGGCCGCGGCGACGGCGGCGACCACGGCTTCCGGCTCGGCCGCGGTCGGCGCCGGCAGCGTCGCCAGCATCAGCAGCACGGTGTCGGTGGCGCCGCTGGCCAGCACGACCGCGCCGTCCCGCAGGTAGACCGCGCGCCGGCCGGCGCCGCGCTGGCCGGCGATGGCCGGCAGCGCCGCGTCGAGGCCGTAGAAGAGCACCTCGCCGTCGCACAGGCCGGCCAGGTCGACCACGGCGGCGTCGGCGGCGTTGAGCACCGCCGCGCCGTCCGGCAGGATCACGTCGACCTGGGTGCGGACGACTTTGCGCAGGTCGTCGGCGTCGCAAATGTAGAATTCGGCCAGCTCGGGCTGGGGCGCCATGTCGGTGACGATGCCGACCGCGCACTTGTCGTAGGCCAGGCCCTCGCTGAGGATCATGCGCGCGTTGCTCTCGAATACCGCGGCCTGCACCGAGCGGTTGATCAGCAGGCGTTGGCCGGCGTCCCAGTTGACGCTGTCGTCGCCGGTGACGCGGCGCTGGTCGAGGTAGAGGCCGTCGGCGCAAACCACGCCGGTGTGCTTGCCGCTCATTTGCAGCAGGCTGCCGAGCAGGCGCGCCAGCAGGCTGGCGCCGCGGCTGCCGGTGACGCCGACCAGCGGAATGCGCCCGCTGTCGGCGGCGCCGAACAGGTGCGCGATGATGGCCGCGCCGACCGGGCGCGGCGCGCCCTCGGCCGGTTTCAGGTGGGCCAGCAGGCCGGGGCTGGCGTTGACTTCGATAATGGCGCCGCGCTGCTCGTCGAGCGGGCGCGAGATGTCCTCGGCGACCAGGTCGACGCCGGCGATGTCGAGGCCGACCACGCGCGCGGCCAGCGCGGCGGCGTAGGCCACCGACGGATGGACGCGGTCGGTGACGTCGTAGCCGACGTTGCCGTTCGGCTGGATCAGCACCTTCTGTCCGGCCAGCGGCACCGAATAGGCGCTCAAGCCCTGGCGCTCCAGTTCGAGGATGATCTCGGCGCCCTTTTCCGGCGCCAGCGCGTTCAGCGGCGCGTCCTCGCCGGTGCCGCGGCGCGGGTCGGTGTTGATCTGGCTGTCGACCAGCGCGATGACGTTGGCCACGCCGTCGCCGGTGACCCACAGCGACTCGCCCTTGGCGGCGGCGACGACGCGTTGGCCGACCACCAGCAGGCGGTGCTCGTCGCCGGTGATGTAGCGTTCCACCAGCACGCTCTTGCTGTCGCCCTTGCGGCTGGCCAGGTGGTAGGCCGCCTCGACGTCGGCCCGGGTCGACAGGTTCAGCGACACGCCGCGGCCGTGGTTGCCGTCGTAGGGCTTGACGACCACCGGCAGGCCGATGTCCTGCGCCTCTTCCCACGCCTCCTCGGCGCTTTTCACCAGGCTGCCCTCGGGCACCGGCACGCCGCAGGACTTGAGCAGCGACTTGGTCAGGTCCTTGTCGCTGGCGATGCTTTCGGCGATGGCGCTGGTGCGGTCGGTCTCGGCGGTCCAGATGCGGCGCTGGGCGGCGCCGTGGCCCAATTGCACCAGGTTGCCGTCGGTCAGGCGCAGCGAGGGGATCTTGCGCTCGGTGGCCGCTTCGACGATATGCGCCGTGCTCGGCCCCAGGCAGTGCTCGTCGACCAGCTCGCGCAATTGCGCCAGCGCGGCGTCGAGGTCGAAGGCGCCGTCCTCGATGGCCGCCAGCAGCAGCGCGCGGCCGGCTTCCAGCGCGGCGCGCCCGACCTGCTCCTGGCGCGTGCGGAAGGCCATCTTGTAGACGCCGCGCTGCGGCGTCGAACGGGTCTTGCCGAAACCGGTGCGCATGCCGGCCAGGTTTTGCAACTCCAGCACCACGTGTTCCAGGATGTGGCCGGACCAGGTGCCTTCGCGCAGGCGTTCGAGGAAGCCGCCGCGCTGGCCGACGCCGCAGCGGTGTTCGATCAGGCCGGGCAGCCACGCCACCAGGCGCTGGTACAGGCCGGGCAGGGCGTTCGACGGGAAGTCTTCCAATTCGCCAATATCCAGCCATACCTCCACCACCGGGCGGTAGGTCCAGATGTTGGGGCCGCGCAGGTGGTTCACGCGGAGGAATGCGATGTCTTTCTTGTTTGTCATGTAAATAATTTTTCGATAACAGGCTTGGCGCTTTCCGCGCCCAATTATTATTTAGAGGCTTTCTTCCAATTGCCTTGTGTGTGCATGCATGTTCGCTGCTGCCGCAGAATGCGCATCCCGATTCGCTGGATGGCACCGCGAAAAATGCTGTCCTGGTATTGCCGGTCTTTCTATAGTGATGCCAATATGTCAGCAAAATAGGGGAAAACCGGCGGCTGCCACCACCCCGTCGTCCCGACTTGCCTAAAACGCATCCTGTTGTATGCTGGCGCTAACCCCAAGTAACGAAGCTTACCGTGCGGAACCGATTTCCACCAGCCCGCGCCCCATCCGATAGAATACCGTAAATTTCTGCCCCGATACGCACCCTATCAGCGTTATCCGCAACAGATTGACAGACGGAATTGATCGGGCCATTGTGTGCCTTTCCCCATTTTTTCCCAGAATCCCCCGCCCGTAAGGGGCTAGTCCTAAAGCCGGAACACGCTTGACAATGACAACTGAACAACTATTACCCGCCACCGCCGCCGCCCTCGCGGCGCCATCCGTTCCCGAACACTGGCAAGCCGAGGTCGAAAAAAAGCTCGCACCCGGGGAGAACGCTTTAGGTAGCGTGGAGGTTGACCTGGATGCGCGATTGCGCTTCACAAAGGGCATCATCGTCGTCACCGAGCGGCGCGTGCTGGCGCGCGCGCCCGGCGAAACGCTGTGGCACGACTGGCCCTACCGCGCCGGCCTGGGCCTGAAACACCACGACCACGCCGGCGTCGGCCACCTCGAATTGCAAGACGAGCAGGGGCGGCTGGCGGCGTGGCGCTTCACGCTGGGCCAGAACCTGCACGCGATGCGCCTGATCGACCAGTTCCGCGAGCAGTTGCAGGGCCACGTCAGCGGCGCGCCGGT
Organism: Janthinobacterium sp. CG_23.3; assembly: GCF_046115965.1. Lineage (NCBI taxonomy): Bacteria > Pseudomonadati > Pseudomonadota > Betaproteobacteria > Burkholderiales > Oxalobacteraceae > Janthinobacterium > Janthinobacterium sp. CG_23.3. The sequence goes on from NZ_JBJXIB010000107.1 coordinate 14,426, forward strand.
GCAGCCGGCCGAGCAGAACGTCTGCCCGAGCTGCAAGGCGCCGCTGGAGCCGGACCAGGACGAATGCCCGATCTGCACCAAGGTGCTGTATACGCCGCCGTCGACCTGGACGCTGCTGCGGCTGTGGCGCTTCGCGCTGCCGTATCGCGCCCAGCTGGCGCTGGGCTTCACGCTGATGCTGCTGAGCACGGCCGCGCACATGATTCCGCCGTACCTGACCAAACCGCTGATGGACAACGTCCTGATCCCCTACCAGAACGGGCTGAAGATCGAGCCGATGCTGGTGGTGTGGTACATGTCGGGCCTGCTCGGCTCGGCCGTGCTGGCCTGGGCGCTGGGTTGGTGGAAGACCTATGTGCTGGCGCTGGTGTCGGAACGCATGGGCGCCGACCTGCGCTCGGCCACCTACGAGCATTTGTTGAAACTGTCGCTGGAATACTTCGGCGGCAAGCGCACCGGCGACCTGATGTCGCGCATCGGCAGCGGCAGCGACCGCATCTGCGTGTTCCTGTCGCTGCACCTGCTCGACTTCGCCTCCGACGTGCTGATGATCATCATGACCGGCGTTATCCTGTGGAGCCTGAACCCGTGGCTGGCCGTGATGACGCTGCTGCCGCTGCCCTTCATCGCCTGGATGATCCACGTCGTGCGCGACCGCCTGCGCACCGGCTTTGAAAAGATCGACCGGGTCTGGGGCGAGGTCACCAACGTGCTGGCCGACACCATCCCCGGCATCCGCGTGGTCAAGGCCTTCGCCCAGGAGCAGCGCGAGGCGGCCCGCTTCCGCGAGGCCAACGCGCACAACCTGGCCGTCAACGACAAGCTCAACAAGGTCTGGTCGCTGTTCTCGCCGACCGTGTCCTTCCTGACCGAACTGGGCCTGCTGGTGATCTGGTGCTTCGGCATCTGGCAAGTGTCGACCGGTGAAATCACCGTCGGCGTGCTGACCGCCTTCATCGCCTACAGCAGCCGCTTCTACGGCCGCCTCGACTCGATGAGCCGGATCGTCTCGGTGACGCAAAAATCGGCCTCGGCGGCCAAGCGCATCTTCGACATCCTCGACCACGTCTCCAGCGTGCCGGAGCCGCTCAACCCGGTCAAACTGGAGCGGATCGAGGGCCGCATCGACCTGCGCGAAGTCGGTTTCCGCTACGGCAACCGGGCCGTCAACCGCGGCATCACGCTGAACATCAAGCCGGGCGAGATGATCGGCCTGGTCGGCCACAGCGGCTCGGGCAAGAGCACGCTGGTCAACCTGATCTGCCGCTTCTACGACGTCTCCGAGGGCGCGATCCTGCTCGACGGCGTCGACATCCGCTCGCTGGCGGTGTCGGACTACCGCCGCAACATCGGCCTGGTGTTGCAGGAACCGTTCCTGTTCTTCGGCACCATCGCCGACAACATCGCCTACGGCAAGCCGGGCGCCAGCCGCGAGGACATCATCGCCTCGGCGCGCGCGGCGCACGCCCACGAATTCATCCTGCGCCTGCCGCAGGGCTACGACTCGATGGTCGGCGAGCGCGGCCAGGGCCTGTCCGGCGGCGAGCGCCAGCGCATCTCGATCGCCCGCGCGCTGTTGATCGACCCGCGCATCCTGATCATGGACGAGGCCACCTCGTCGGTCGACTCGGAAACCGAGAAGGAAATCCAGAAGGCGCTCGACAACCTGGTGCAGGGCCGCACCACGATCGCCATCGCGCACCGCCTGTCGACGCTGCACCGGGCCGACCGCCTGGTGGTGCTGGACCGCGGCGAAGTGGTCGAGATCGGCAGCCACGACGACTTGATGGCGCGCGAGGGCGCGTATTTCCGGCTCTACGAGGCGCAGGCGCGCAACGTCGACACCGACATGGATGACAAGGAGGACTGAGAATGGCAAGCACAACGTTTCAACTGAGCCGCGACAGCTTCGGCAAACTGACCCTGACCACCGCCGACGGCCTGGTGCACGAGGGCGTGGTGCCGGTGCGCGCGTTCCCGATCCAGTCGCCCGAGCGCGGCATCTCGATGGTGCTGCACGACGGCCGCGAGGTGGCCTGGATCGACTACCTCGGCGAGCTGCCGACGGCGCTGCGCACGCTGGTGCAGGACGAGCTGGACGGGCGCGAATTCATGCCCGAGATTGTGCACATCGGCAGCGTCAGCAGCTACGCCACGCCGTGCACCTGGCACGTCAAGACCGACCGCGGCGACACCCACTTCGTGCTCAAGGGCGAGGAAGACATCCGCCGTATCGGCGCCGCCTCGCTGCTGGTGGCCGACAGCCACGGCATCCACTTCCTGGTGCGCGACATGTTCGGCATCGACAAGCACAGCCGCAAGATCCTCGACCGCTTCCTGTAACACTGCAAAGGCGCCGCCGATTCGGGGCGGTCGCCGGGCGATTTCCGCTTGAACCTGCGGCTCCGCCTTCACCCGCCGCGGCGTTCAATTGAGCGGCAATTCGTGGCGTCCTGGTGTTGCATAAAATACATACTTATCAAATTTAAAACTATGATATTATATTAAGTATACTATTTCAAGAATGGCGGGAACAATGGAAGCGGAAGAGCGAATAGCCGACCCGGCGCGCAGTTTGACCGACCTTGTTCGCGCGCGCCAGAACAACCGCATTTTGCGCCTGTCCTTTCCCCACAACGACGGACCCCGGTGCGAGTTTGTTGTCAACAAGCTCGACGCGCTGGAAAGCATGTCGCGCGATTTCGAGTACACCATCGAAATCCTGTCGGATAACGAAGCGCTGGCACCGAAGGACATCCAGGGCAAGTTGTTTAGCGTGCAATTGGTGCAGGCCGGCGGCACGCTGCGCTATTTTTCCGGCTATTGCTTCGCCTTCAGGCGCGTGCGCGCCGGCGGCATCACCTTCTACGAAGCGAAGCTGGGGCCATGGCTCAAGTATCTGACCTTGCGCACGGATAACTATTTGTTCCATGACGCGACCGTGTACCAGCAGAGCGCCAGCATCTTCGCCGACTACGCGGCGCATGCCGTATGGCAGTTCAGCGTGGGTGGCATCGACGCGCCGATGACCGACGCCTGCCAGTTCAACGAGACCGACAGCAACTATCTGCACCGCCGCTGGGAGGCTGCGGGCATCCACTACCACTACGAGCACGATGAAAAGGGCCACACGCTGGTGCTCTCGGACGACTCCAGGGCGGCCGCTCCAATCGACGGCGACGCGGCGATCATGTTCCACCGCCACGCCGGCGCGCGGGAGGAGGACGCCATCGGCGAGTGGTCGCCGGGGCGCCGGATTGAGCCGGCCGGCGTGGCGCTGACGGGCTTCAACTTCAAGAACCCGGTGCCGCTGGAAATGGGCGTGCCGACGATCGCCGCGCAGGGGACAGTGCTCGACGTCGAATCGTACGAGTACGCCGGCGCCTACGGCTTCAAGAACCGCGCAGACGGCGACCGCCTGGCGCGGCTGCGGATGGAGGAAAGGGAGGCGACGGGCGAGCATGTTGACGCCTCGGGCAACAACCGCCGCGTCCAGCCCGGGCGCTGGTTCAGCCTGACTGACCGCCTCGGCGGGTACCCGTTCGGCGACCAGCCCGACCGCGGCGAGAACGCCTTCCTGATCCTTTCCGTGCACCATGTCGCGAGCAACAATTATTTACAGGATGCCGAGCAAAGGCCGCACTACAGCAACCGCCTGCGCTGCGTCCGCAAGGCGCTGCCGTGGCGCCCGGGACGCAATTTCAACAGCGTCGACACGAGGATCCTGGCGCCGCAGACGGCGACGGTGGTCGGTCCCGAGGGCCAGGGCAGCCTGTTCACGGACGAGTACGGCAGGGTGCGCGTCCAGTTCCACTGGGACCGGGTCGGCGGCCACGACGAAGCCAGTTCAGCCTGGATCCGGGCGGCCACCTCCTGGGCCGGCAACCAGTTGGGCGCGTCGGCGCTTCCGCGCGTCGGTTCCGAGGTGATGGTAATGTGGCTCGACGGCTGCCCGGACCGTCCTTTGGTCACCGGCGCGGTCCATAACGCCCGCTACATGCCGCCGTGGGCGCTGCCGGACCAGCAGGCCTTGATGGGCTTGCGCAGCCGCGAACTGACGCCCGCAGGCGGCAACGCCGCGGGCGGCAGAAGCAACCACCTGATATTGGACGATAGCAACGGGCAGATCCAGGCCCAGCTCAAGAGCGACCACCAGCACAGCCAGCTTTCGCTCGGGCATGTCACGCGCGTCGAGGGTAACGCCGGGCGCATGGACGCGCGCGGCGAGGGCTGGGAGCTGGCTTCGGACGCCTGGGGCGTCGCCCGCGCCGGCAGGGGCATGTTGATCACCACCGAGGCGCGCCCGGCCGCGCAGTCGTACATCAAGGACATGGGCGAGACGGTGCAGCGGCTGCGGCAGGCGCGCGCGCGCCACAAGGCGCTGGCGGAGGCGGCGCAAGAGCGCGGCGCGCAGGAAGCCTCCGGGCAACAGGCGGACGTCGCCGCAGTGATCGACGCGCAGAACGAGGCCGTCGCCGGGGCGGGCGCCAAGGGTGCCTTTCCAGAACTGGCCGCGCCACTGCTGGTGTTAGCCAGCCCGGCCGGCATTGCGACGACGACGGGGCAGTCGACCCACATTGCCAGCGCCGAGCACACCGCCGTCACCAGCGGCAAAAGCCTATCGATCGCGGCGGGCGACGGTTTCTTCGCCAGCGTGGGCCGCACCTTCCGGCTGTTCGTGCACAAGGCCGGTATGAAGCTCGTCGCGGCGGCGGGCAAGGTGACGATCGAGGCCCAGAGCGACGACATCGAGGTCATCGCCAACAAGGTGCTGGAGTTGATCAGCCAGACGGACTGGGTCGATATCCGCGGCAAGAAGGGCGTGCGCCTGCACGGCGCCAACCACATGCTGGAGATCGGCGAGAAGGTGCAGTTCTTCTCGTCCTCGCCGGTGCTCTTCCACGGCAACCTGGAGACGCTGGGGCCGAAGAGCGTGTCGCAATCCTTCAACGAAAGGCCGGGCAGCCGCTACGACCAGGAAGTCAGGATGCTACAGGTGGACAACAAGCCGGCGCCGCACGTTGAATACGAACTGCTGCGCGAGGACGGCAACCTGATCAGCGGCAAGACGGGCGCCGCCGGCAGCACCGAATTACAAAAAGGAACGGGTATGGACAGCTACACTATCCGCTACAAGGGCGAACTGCCATGAGCGGAGCGAAGGACGGACTCAACCAACACGGCAACCATCCGGGAGAATTTTCCCAGGGCGTGGGCGGCTGGGCCGAATACACGGTCAACATGACCAAGACGGAGGACACGGTCCGGCACGACATCAAGGTGCCGCCTGGGAAAGTCATACCGGTGATTTTCCTGCCGGGCGTGATGGGCAGCAACCTGCGCATGAGCAAGGCGAGGCAAGATGGCTTGAGGCGGCCGGACAACCGCGCCTGGCGCCCGGACGACATGGTGACCATCTCCGGGAAGCGCCAAGTCGTAACCAACGCCGGCCTGGGCGGCTGGTTCAAAAACGCCACGCCGGCACAGCGGCAACTTGTATTCGATCAAAACGAGACCGAGGTGGAGTATTACCACTATACGGAAAGCCGCGGCCGGTTTGATCCCGAGGGTAAAGAAACGCTGGCCGCCGACGCCCGCCACCAAAACGTGCCCGACGGTTTCGGCGCTATCCCTCCGTTGCTGGGCAATAATCAGATGAGGACGCCGGGCCAGCCCTATGTGCGCCGCGAGTCTGCCGCGCAAATCGCGCGCTGGCGCGGTTGGAGCGAAGTCCTGTTTGATGGCGCTTATGGCAAAATGTTGTCGGTAGCAGAGCGCTTACTCAACAACATCGCCAAGGATGGAACAACGACGATGTTTTGGCAAGCGAAACCCATGCTCGACAATATTGCCGTCAGTCCGATGCATCACGACATCAGCAAACTGGTTCTACAAGGGCCGGTTGCATGCGGTGGAAAGGCGGGGCCGGTCATCACCGACAGTGAGCTGCTGAAAATTGCGGCATGCTGGTATCCGGTTCATGCGATGGGATACAATTTTCTGCAAAGTAACGGCAAGTCGGCCCAGGTCATCGCCAAGCGCATTCGCGGCATGGTCAAGGGGTATCAGGAACGCGGCTTTAAATGCGACGAAGTGATCATCGTCACCCACAGCATCAATCCACCCAAGTTAAGGATTTTCCAACCTTTTAACATGGTTTTTGGGCCATGTGCTTGTGCGGCTTCGGCCTGGCTTTGCGTGTTTTGGATAGATTTTCCCTATGGACGTATGTCCGTTTCGCAATCAGGCGCAGCACCTCGCGCAGTAACTTCGCCACCTTTTTTCCGAGCAGGAGGGCCGGCAACAATGGTTTGAGGGCGGTATGCGCATAGGCGTGGTTGATGCGCTCGGCTGCGCGCAGGTCGGCGCTGTCGTGGGCTGTCAAGGC
>NZ_JBJXIB010000108.1:0-20366 GCF_046115965.1 Janthinobacterium sp. CG_23.3
TCTCCCCCTCCCTTTCCTTATTGCCCTTCCCCCACACACCACCCCCAGACAGGAATGGGAACTGGGGACGCGGACACCCCCCCCCCCCCCCCCCCCACCCCCCCCCCCCGCTAGGGAGGTTTAGACTGTGCGGCGGCGCGACATAAAGCCTAGCAGGCCGAGGCCGGCCAGCAGCATCGCGTAGGTGCCTGGTTCCGGTACGGCCGACACCGACAGGTGCAGGTCGTTGGCGGTGGCCCAGACGCCTGGCTGGTCTCCGGCCGCCAGCGTCACTTGCGTGAAGTCGTCGGTTGAGACAAAGCCGAGGAACGAGGAGCGGTCGGGGACGTCCAGATCGTAGCTGACGAAATGGCCCTGCGCGTCGGTGGCGGTCAGCGTGATGGTGTCGCTGTACGTGTAGTCGCCAAACAGGTTCGAGCCGAAGAAGAAACCGCCGACGCCGCGCACGCCGCTGGAGAAGCCGTCGAAGGTGATGGTGTCGCGGCGGGCGTTGGCGGTCAACCAATTGTCGCCGCCTTCACCGGCGCCGTACAGTATCGGCGACGCCGGCCCCGAGCTGGCGACGTAGTTGTAGGCGCCGGCCGTGCGCGCCAGCGGACCGTCGACCGAGTCGATCGGCAGGTCGTCGTAGGAATCGACGCCGGTGTTGCCGACGGCGGCCAGATAGGCCGACTGGTTCGTGTACACGGTGATATCGGCTTGCGCCGCGCTGGCAGCCATCAGTAAAACGGCGAGGGACAGGGTTTTCAGGGACAGGGAAGACATATGCAAGATCAACTCCTCTAGACGTGGGTTAACAAGGCAAGATGTTTTAATTGACAATTCAATTAAGACAACTTGAATGTACGTCCACCTTAAGAAAGATGCAAGAAAATAATTATTTATTTGAAATTTATTCTTGCGTCGCCGTGGCAGACTGGCGTTGCACGAGAATGGGCGGCGTACGGGGAGGGGCGGAGCGCGGGCGCCGGCCGCGCCGCCGCTTGGTGCGGCCGGCGCGGCGGTGGCGCGGGCAGGTGTGGCGGCGGGCGGCAGGCTTGCCGCCTTGGCTTACTCGGCTGCCGGCTCGGCGGCCGCTTCGGCGCCGCAGCACTTCTTGAACTTCTTGCCGCTGCCGCAAGGGCAATCGTCGTTGCGGCCCACTTTCGGCTCGTCGCGCTTGAGCGTCTGCACCGCGGATTTGCGGCGCGGCACCCAGAAACGGAAGATCTCGGGCAGGTTCGCCTCCAGCGCCACGGCCAGCTTGTGCGCCTTGACCGGGTCTTCGACCAGTTGCAGTTCCTCTTCCTCGATCTCGTCGGCGCCCAGCAGGTAGATCGGCTGCATCAGCGGCGCCAGCTCGGACTCCCAGATTTCGTCCCACGAACCGGCGCGCAACTCCATGCCTTCCCAGAAACCCCAGCACCAGGCCTCGGCGTCGATCAGGGTCTGGCCTTCGTGCTCGTGCTCGACGAACAGCGGCTCGAATTCCTTCGGCGCCACTTCAAACGTCACCAGCACCTCGTTCATGAAGCGCATGATCAGGTTGACGATGCGTTCCTCTTCCTTGGGATTCTTGAACTTCGGCGCGGCCTTGCCGTCCTCGCCCCAGACGCGCGGCAACCACTCGGCCGGCATGATGCTTTCCGGTCCGATCGCGATGGCGGTCAGGTAGCCGTGCAGGATGTCCATCGTCATCGCATCGTCGGAGCTACGCTCGGACAACAGGAATTGGTCTAGTTCGTCGAATTCTTTTTCGGATAATGGCTGGTCGAGTTGCATGGCGTGCTCTTTCTTAGGGGAAGCCGACAGTATACGCCCTGTGACCGGCTTTCGCTCGGGAGTTTGCTCGGACGCGCGCGATGGGCCGTACAATAACGTCCATGCACACCGAAAACCAGCCGCCCGACGACGCCAGAGCCGTCCACCCTTTCTCCGAACTGAGCCCGGATTGCGTGCTCGACGCGCTCGACAGCGTCGGCCTGCGCGGCGACGGCCGTCTGCTGGCGCTGAACAGCTACGAAAACCGGGTCTACCAGGTCGGCATCGAGGACGCCCAGCCGCTGGTGGCCAAGTTCTACCGGCCGGCGCGCTGGAGCGACGCCGCCATCCTCGAAGAGCACGCCTTTGTGGCCGAGCTGGTCGAACGCGAAATCCCGGTGGTGCCGGCGCTGGCCATCGACGGCCGCACCCTGCACGAATTCAAGGGCTTCCGCTTCGCCGTGTTCAGCAAGCACGGCGGCCGCGCGCCGGAGCTGGAAGACCCGGCCACGCGCGAGTGGATCGGCCGCTTCATCGGGCGTATCCACGCGGTTGGCGCGCTGGCGCCGTTTCGCGAGCGGCCGGCGCTGGACCCGGCCAGCTTCGGCGTCGAGCCGCGCGACTTCCTGCTGGCGAACGATTTCATCCCGCCGGAATTGCTGGCCGCTTACTCCAGCGTGGCCCAGCAGGCGCTCGACGGCGTGCAGCGCTGCTACGAGCGGGCCGGCCACATCGCGCCGCTGCGCCTGCACGGCGACTGCCACGGCGGCAACGTGCTGTGGACCGACGCCGGCCCGCATTTCGTCGACTTCGACGACAGCCGCATGGGGCCGGCGGTACAGGACCTGTGGATGATGCTGTCGGGCGAGCGCGGCGACATGGTGCGCCAGATGGGCGACATCCTGGCCGGCTATGAAGACTTCTGCGACTTCGACCCGCGCCAGTTGTACCTGGTCGAGGCGCTGCGCACGCTGCGCCTGATCCACTACTCGGCCTGGCTGGCGCGGCGCTGGGACGACCCGGCCTTCCCGGTCGCCTTCCCGTGGTTCAACACCCAGCGCTACTGGCAAGACCGCATCCTCGAACTGCGCGAACAGATCGCGCTGATGGACGAAGCGCCGCTCTGGCCGGTCTAAGCCGTCAAGGCAGCGTGATTTTCGTAGATCGGGTTAGCCGGAACGGCGTAACCCGGCTGGCGTCGGCAGAGGGCCGGCGTCGGATTCGGCCGCCAAACAGCCGAAATGAGCGGTAAACCCCTTTCTGCTTGCCATTCCGCCGGCGCCGCCGCGCAGCCATAATAGGAGTTAAGAAATTCCGGCAACACCACGGAACACACCAACACAGCGAGAAACTCATGCAAGCACAACAGGCAGATCGCCAAGGCGCCACACTCACCGTCGCATACTCGTCCAGCGACGCGCAGGACGACATGGTGCTGGACTGCCCGCTGCATGAGGCCGAGCCGGCCGCCTTGCCCGCCGCCGCCGAAGCGGCCCCGGCCGCCGCGCCCGGGCGCGCGCAAATGGAAATGAAGGCGATCCACGAAGCGATCGCCCGCGTCGAAGCCGAGGCCAAAGCCACCTGCGCCGCCGAAAGCCGGGCCATGGCCGAAGCGCGCGTGCGCGTGCTGGCCGAGGACCGCGCCGCCATCGACAGCGCCGCCGCCGCCGCCGCCCAACAAAACGCCCGGGCCGCCGAGGAATCGATCGCCGCCAACCGCGACCGCCTGGAAACCATGCGCGCGGCGGCCCAGGCCAGCGAGGCCCGGCTCGAAGCGGTCAGGCAGGAAACCGCCGAACTGCGCGCCCGCGTCGAATCGGACACGCAGATCCGCCTGGCCGCCGAGCAGCGCGCCAAGGCCGAACAGGAAAACCGCCGCCGCGCCAGCGAGCAGAACGCCGCCGAGTCGGCGTTGGCCGAGCAGGCCGCGCGCGCCGCCGACGAGCTGCAAGTGCAAACCGAGCAGACCCGCCTGCAAGCGGTCGAGCGGGTCGCCGCGGTACAGGCGGCGAAAGAGGAAATGGTCGGCATCGCCTCGGCCGACGCGCGCCTGGCGGTGCTGGCGCGCGAGCGCGAGCGGCACGCCTACGGCGCGCGGCAGACCGCGCAGATGCTGGCCCAGGCCGAAAATGAGGCGCTCGAATTGACCATGCAGCGCGAACGCGCCGACCAGGTCGCCCTGGAGTCGGCCTTCAACCGCGCCGCCGCCGAAGTGCGCGCGCTGGAAGAGGCGCGCGCGCTGGCCCACCTGGAACAGGAACGCGAGGCGATCGCGCTGGCCCAGGCCGAATCGGAACGCCACGCCGCGCAATCGCTGCGCCTGCGCCTGCAAACGGAAAAAGAAGTGCGCGACGCGGCGATCCACCGCGAGCGCCTGGAAATGGTGGCCGCCGCCAGCGCCGAAGCGCGCCGCGACGCCGACCTGCGCATCCTGGCCGCGACCGAGGCGCGCATCGAAGTGGACCGCCAGTTGCGCGCGGTGGCGCTGGCGCGCGTCGCCGCCGAGCAGGAAGCCGAAATCCAGGGCCACGCCAAAGTCGAGGCCGAGGCCAACGCGATGGAACAGGCGCGCCTGCTGCAGGCCGCCGAAGCCGCCGCCGCCGCCGCCGCCGTGCAGGAACTCGACGAGCGGCAGCGCGCCACCCGCCTGGCGCAGGAGCGCGAGAGCCTGGCGCGCGCCGGCGTCGAACTGGCGGCAAGCCAAAACGCGGCGGCGCAAACCGAAGTGCTGGCCATCGCCGCCCAAGTTGAAGAGAGCGGCGCGAACGCCGCGCTGGCGCAGCAAAAAGCCGCGCAGGCCGTGCGCCTGCTGGCGGCCGAGCGCGAACGCGGCGCCGCCGAACACCTGGCGCTGGCCAGCATGAACGAGCGGCTCGACGCCGAACAGGTGGCCGCGGCCGCCGCGCAGGCGCGCATCCAGTCCGAACAGGACGCGGTACAGGCGCTGCGCGCGCAGCAGGACGCCGAAATGCGCCTGCAAGAGGCGGCCGACAAGCAAGCGGCCGCGGCGCGGGTGATCGCCGAGCAGAGCGCTATCGAGGCGGAACAAAAGGCATTGGCGGCGCAAGCGGCCCAGGCCCATGCCAAGCTGGCGGTCGAGCTGGGCCAGGTGCATGGCGAACGCACCCGCGCCGAACAGGACAAGGCGCAAACGGCGGCGGCCCTGCTGGCGTCGGAACAAGCGCTGCTGGCCTCGCAACAGGCCTTCGTGCAGGCCGAACGCCAGACGCTGGCGCTGAAGGAAGAGCATTTGCTGCTGCAGCGCCAGACCAGCGCGGCCGAAGAGCGCACGCTGCAAGCGATCGCCGCCCGCGTCGAAGCGGAAAGGAACGCGGCGGCGCAAGCGGCGGCGCGCGCGCTGGTCGAGCGGGAAAACGCCGAGGCCGAGCGCCAGCGCGAACTGGCCGAACAGGACGCGTACCAGGCTAGCGTCGAGAAATGCGAAGCGCAGAAAATCCTGCTGGCCGGCGCGCAAGAACACGCCGCGCTGCAACGCAAGGTGGCCGACGCGACCCGCGCGATGGCCGCGGCGAAACAACAACTGCTGGCGCTGGAAAGCCGCCGCCTGCAAGCGGAAGAACAGGCCCTGGCGGAGCTGCAGGAAAAGCTGCAAGCCGAGCACGTGGCCAGCCAGCGCGTGGAGGAGGGCGATTTTTCGTCCGCCATCGCCGCCGCGCGCGCCAAAACCGAGCGCGCCCAATCCGAAATGATCGCCCGCGAAATGATCGCGCGCCTGACCCAGTCAAGCGAAGCCTCCAGCCACGACTGGCAAGCGCGTTAAAAACGCCCTACGACGCGCCAACTTAATGCCACCTGGGTCTCGTTATGGGACTATGTGGACTTTTTCGGCGTAGTATTCGGTTTCGCCGAAGCAGTCGGTCGGGACGCCTTTGTGCTGGGCGTAGCTGAGCAGCACGCGTTGGCCGGTCGCGGCCAGGAATTGCTTGGCCACGGCGTCGTCGCGCACGCTGAACTGGAATTTTTCCGGCACCGCGCCCGGCAGCGTCGTCAGCATGATTTCGCCTTCCCAGGTCTTGCAGACCCAGCCCCGTTTGGAGAATTTCTGCAGGAAGCCGGCGCGCTCGCCTTCCGAATAGGTCACGCTGAGCGCGATCCAGGTGTAGGCGCAGAACAGCGCCAGCGCGGCGGCGGCGACGCCGATCAGGGTGAACGTGATGCGTTTGCTGGTGGTCATGGTCTGCCTTTTTATGGGATGCTTAGTCTTTGCGGCCGGCCGACCAGTTCAGGCCGAAGCCGTAGCGTTCGTCCATCAGTTGGTGGGCGGTTTTCTTGCCTTCGCCGCCGAAGTACTCCACCAGCTTGGTCACTTGCAGGTTGCCGCCCTTGTTCTCCAGCATGGCGATGGCGCACATCATGTGCCGGCTGTCGCTGTCGAGTTTGACTTCGACCGACGGCTGGCCCGGAATCTCGATGCTCACCATGGCGTCCGTCGCGGCCCAGTTCGGCACGCCCTGGTAGATGAAGGAGTAGATCAGCACGCGCTTGATGCGGTCGAAGTGGACGCCGTTGATGAACAGGTTTTCGCCGGTGCTGACGGTGCCGGTGCGGTCGTCCGCCTCCAGGTGGATGTAGGGCGGCTGGTCGTAGGCGCCCCAGGTGTTGCCCAGCGCTTGCACCGCGCTTTTGGCGCCGTCGCTCATTTCAAACAGGCAGCCGATGTCGAGGTCGACGCCGTTGGCGCCGCCGCCGCCCACTTTGCTAAACAGTTTGCCCATGAAGCCGGCCGGCTCGGCTTTCGCCGGCGTCGCCGCCGTGCCGCCGCGGTTCCAGTTCAGGTTGACGCGGATGCGGCCGTAGCCCTGGCTGTCGCGCTTGTCGAGCGAAATTTTGTCGCCGGTCTTTTCCAGCCGGATTTTCGATAGCGAGATTTTTTTCGCCTCGGGCGCGGGCGCGGCCGCCGGTGCCGGAGCCGCGGCGGGAGCGGGAGCGGGCGCCGGTGTCGACGTCGCTTCGCTGCCGCCGAAGTGTTTCAGCAGCGCCGCCAGGCCGCCGGAGAAGCCCTGGCCGACGGCGCCGAAGCGCCAGGCGCCGTCGCGCCGGTAGATTTCGCCGACGATGACGGCTTTCTCGTCGACGAAGTCGGCGCCGGAAAAGGCGAAGCTCAGGTTGCCCTGGCCCAGCGTCAGCGAGGACGGGCCCAGCGCGCGCATGCTGCCCTGGTCGCTGGCGGCGGTAAACACCAGCTTGTCGATGCTGGCCGGCAGGCGCGCCAGGTCGAGCTGGAACACGGCCTTGCCGGCCTCGCCCAGTTGCAGCGTCACCGCGTTGTCCGGCGCGCTCTTCTGGTTGAAGAAGACCATATAGCGGTCGTCCGACAGTTGGCCGTTGGCGTCCAGCCCGAAGCAGCTGACGTCGACGTCGATGGCGCCGGCGGCGATCTGCAGCGTGGCGGCGAAGGCGTCGCCCAGGCCCAGTTCGGCCAGCTTGCCTTTTTGTCCTCGGTTGAAATTGCTCATGGTCGTACACTCCCTTGTGTGGTCGGTGTCTGCGGCTGGCCGTGCGGCGCGGCCTCCGGGCCGGCGCCGCCGTCGTGGCTCTGGCCCTGGCTGGCGTGGTTGCCAATATTGCCTATACTATCATTAGCGTGGCGGATGCCGAACAGGCGCGCCTGTTCGATGATTTGCTGCGCCCAGCTGCTGTGGGTGGCCACTTCGCACATCGATTCCTGCATGCGGAACACCGCCGGGCTGTCCGGGTCGATGATGCGCAGCGCCAGTTCGATGTCCGATTGCGCCACCTGGTAGTGGCGCTCGATGTGCGGCACCTGGTCGGGATGGATCGCGGTTTTGGCTATCATGCCGTGGGCCAGGTCCTGCGCCACCTCGGCGTCCAGCCAGGCGCCCTGCGACAAGTGCTCGAACACCGGCGCGGTGAGCGGGATGCCGTGCGGCCGGAACGTGGTGATCAGCCGGCCGATCACCTGCCCCAGCGGGGTCTGGTAGATGGTGCCGCTGGTGGGGCGGCGCAGCCCCAGCAGCGCCAGCAGGTCGTTGCCGCCGATGCGCAGCGCCAGGATGCGCGGGCGCACCTGCGGCGCGCTCAGGCAGCGGCAAAACAGCTTCATTTCCTCGTCGTCGAAGACCTCGGCCGTTTCCAGCGTCGGCATCAACAGGTGCTGGGTGTGGCGCACCTGGGCGAAATACTGCTCGAAGTTGTGGCGGGTGGTTTTCGGCAGCACGAAGCCGGTCAGCTTGTGCGCGCCCGGCATCGCCAGCACGCGCGCCATCACTTCGGGGTTGCGCACGCGCACGAAGCGCAGCGAGTCCGATTCCTCGCCCATGTTTTGCAGCGCCAGCGACAAGTTGAACAGCGCGTAGCTCAGGTCGCGCTCGGCGACCGCGTCCTCGGTGCACAGGATCAGCGAGCGCAGGTGCTCCAGCTTGTCGCCGTTGGCGATCGCCAGCAAGTCCTTGTGGGTGCTCGGCACGTACAGCGAGGCGCCCAGCGCCGGCTTGTGCGCGCTGTGCTGGTAGCTCGGGTTATCCATCGACTGCGCTCCTGATCAGGGCGGCCGCCTGGTAGGGCAGCGTTGCATCTATTGTTAGTGGTATCGATTTTTCGGCCGCCAGCAGGCACAGGTGCGCCACGTCCGGCGCGCCGGCGTCGCGCACGATCAGGCGCTGCGGCACGCGCCGCAGCAGCACCCGGGTCGCTTCGCCGATGCCGGGCTTGACCAGGTTGACGTCGTCGATGCCGTAGCGCCGCTGCGCCTGCGCCATGTAGGCCGCCGAGGTGGTGGCGGCGGCGCGCGCGTCCAGCGCCTGCGCCGCCGGCACGCCTTCGGCCGCGGCCAGCGCGACGGCGTCGCCGACCAGGCCGTCGGCGAACTGGCGCGACTGGTCGTGGGCGGCGAACTGCTCGTAGTAGACGCAGCCGTGGAAGTCGTCCGGGCCGATCGCCTGGTTCAGCACCGAGCGGCTGACCAGGCCCGAGACGGTGGCGTTCAAAATGCTCGACGGGATCAGGTAGTCGTCGCCGGAGGCGGCGCAGGCGGCCGTGCCGGCCAGGTCGCACAGCACGTACAGGCCGCCGTCGACGGCGCTGCGGTGGCGCGCGTTGAAGCCGTCGACGGCCTGGCGCAGTTCGCGCGAGATCACGCCCTTGCCGGTCCAGCCGTCGATGAAGACGATCGATTCGGCGCTATGGCCCTGCCGCAGGATGTGCCGCAGCGCCACTTCGTCGACGCCGCGGTCGCGGATGATCGACACCGAGTAGTGGCTGCACTCGCGCCCGAAGACGCGCCGCAGCAGGTGGCCGAGGATGACGCCGACCGGGGTGCCGGCGCGCGCCAGCGACACCAGCGTGATGGCGCCGTCGCGGCGCGCCGCGATCAGCGCGGCCAGGCGCAGGCAATCGCGCGCCATGCGCTGGCGGTTGGCCGCGAAGGCGTCGCGGAACAGCGCCAGGTAGGCCGGCGACGGCAGCGACTCCGGCGACAGCATTTCGCTGTAGTGGCGCCGGCCGGACTGGATCAGGCGCTCCTTTTCGTCCAGGTCGAGGATAGGTTCGACGCCGATCGGTTTGAGCAGGAAGCTGACGTCCCCGGCGCGGTAGCTGCCGCTGAACGTCATAGGGCCGCCACCGTCAGGGCCGCCAGCTGGGTGCCGTTGGGGATGATGGCGTAGTCGCAGGCGGCCATGAAGCGCGCGTCCGAGCGGCTGTCGCCCATGCCGAAGCTGAGGATGGGGCCGTGCTCGGCCTCCAGCTCGGCGCGCAGGTAGGCCACCGCGCGCGCCTTGTTCAGCGTTTGCGGCAGCAGCGCCAGGTTGTTGCCGTTGCGGTGGATGAAGTAGTCGGCGCCGGGGCCGTCGACCCACGGGCGCAGCACTTCCATCTCGATCTCGGCGAGCCGCTCGGCGTTGGCCTCGTGGTCCTTGATGACGATGTAGAACGGCGTCGCGTAGTCCTCGATCAGGCGGGCGCGGGACGGCCGGCCCAGCTTGACCTGGAAATCGTCGATGACGTCCATCGCCTCGCGCAGGCCGGGCAGCGCCACGTGCATGTCGGCGCGCATCAGGTCGAGCCAGCCGGCGTCGAGCGCGCCGCCCGGTTGCAGCACCACCCCGCCGTAGTCCAGCACGGCGTAACTGGCGAACGGCAGCTTGACCCGGCCAAAGGCGTCGGCGTTGCGCGCGGTGGCCGGAATCAGCGTCATCTCGCGGTTGGCGAACTCGGTGAAGGCGCGCTGGCGCGGCGTCGTATACGAGCACGCCTCGCCGTTTTTCAGATAGGCGGCCGGCTCCAGCGCCACTTCGGCGGCGCATTTTTTCGGGGTTTGGAACAGGGTGTCGTCAAGGTCGACGAACAGGAATTTCTTCAATTTGGGTCTCTGACTGGAAGTGGAACAGGCGGCCGTCGAGCTGGCCGGCCAATTGGGTGAGGGCGTCGCACAGCGGGGTTTCGTGGCAGATGAAGACGTGTTGGTACTGGCCCGCCGCGACATTGTAGAGGTAGTTGGCGATGCCCTCGCCGTAATTGTCGGGGCAGCTGACGATATGTCCGACCGAGCCCCACGACAGGATCGGCGAGCGGGTGGTCGACTGCACCAGCACGTGCTTGCCGAGCGCCTCGAGTTCGCGCGCCAGCAGGAAGGCCGGGTGCATGAATTCGCCGGTGCCGAGTACCAGCACCGATTCGCCGGCGCCGATTTCCCGGGCCAGGCGCACGGCCAGCGCGTGCGGCGCCGCCAGCGCGCGCTCGACGCCGATGCGCCCGAAGGCGGCGCTGGCGCCGCGCTCGGCGTCGGCGTCGAACAACTGGGCCGGCGCGGCCAGCGGCGCCGGCGCCGGGCCGTTGACGAAGCTGTAGTGGCCCGACAGCGTGGCGCCGACCGTGGTCGGCACGCCGAAGCGCGGGGTCAGCTCGGCGTTGGCCTCGCGGCCCATGAAGTTGGTGATGACGGCCAGGTGGATGCGCTCGATGTTCGGGTTGCGCGCGCGGCAGACGGCGGCCAGGTTGACGAAGGTGTTGCCGGTGCTGGCCTCGTCGTCGACCAGCACCAGGCTGCGCGCCAGCGCGAACAGCTGCGCGGCGCGCTCGGACAGGTGCAGGAACTGGCGCGGCGCGTGGCTGTGCGATTCCTCGAATTCGAAGAAGGGCACGCTGCCGACGCGGTAGCGCGAGCTGTGCAGGAACAGCGCGCTGCGGCCCGGGTTGTCGCGCAGGTAGGCTTCGAAGACGCCCTGGCCGAGGCCGATCGCGGTTTCCGCCATGGCGATGAAGACCACCGGGCCGGGCAGGCTGGGCGGGATTTGGCCGGCCAGGTCGGAGTGGATCATGTCCATCGCCCGCGGCGTCACCGGCCAGTGCTTGCCCAGCACCTTGGACAGGAACAGGAAGCCGCGCTTGGCGTTGGCGCGCGCGGCGAAGCCGATCAGCCAGTTCAGCGGGAAGCGCGCCTCGTCGACCTTCAGCGTCAGTTCGCCGGTCGGCATTTGTTTGGTGACGAAGTTCATGGCAGCTCCACGACCACGGCCGCTTCGCCGACGCGCAGGCCGTCGCGGATGGCCGGCACGGCCAGGCCGGCGTAGCCCCGGTCGAAGCCGGCCAGCGCCAGGTAGGGCAGGTTGGGGCCGGCCGCGCACGCCATGCCGATGCCGCCGGACATGCGCGGATTGATCTCCAGCAGCGCCAGGCCGTTGCGGCCCTCGCGGAACTGGATGTTGAACACGCCGTTCAAGCGGTAGTCGCGCGCCAGTTGCGCGCACGCTTGCAGGATGTCGGTTCTAGCGTCGATGAGCTGGCCCTGGCCGCCGGCGTGCGGCTTCTTGCGCGGCACCGCGCAGACCAGTTGGCCGTGGTCGGCGACGCAGTCGGCGCTGTATTCGTAGCCGTCGAGGTATTCCATCAGCAGCAGCGGCTTGAAGGTGGCCAGCTGCGCCAAGCCGTGGCGCAGCTCGGCGGCGTTGACCTGGTAGGCGGCGCCGGCCAGCAGCAGTTGCGTGGTGCTGCGCTCCTCGTCGAGGACGGCGAAGCCGAGCGCGTAGACGCCTTCGGACGGCTTGATGCACAGCTTGCGGTGCAGCGGGCGCAGCTCGGCGTAGGCGGCGTCGTACTCGGCGATGTTTTCGACCACGCGAAATTGCGCCGGCGGCGCCAGCGGCAGGTCGAGGCCGGCGCAAAAGCGCGCCTTGTCGTGCATCAGCGCCAGCACCTCGGCGCTGGCGACGCTGAGCACGCGCGTGCCCTGGGCCTCGAAGCGGGCGCTGTTCGACGCGACCAGGCCGGCTTCCTTGCCGGGCCAGAAAATCGTCACGCCGCGCTCGCGGCAGAACGCCAGGCACCAGTCGAGGTAGGCCTCGCCGAGCAGGCCGGCCGGCTCGACGGCGTACTCGTGGGCGGCCAGGAAGGCGGCCGCGTGGGCGTTGGTGTTGCTGCAGATGACGTGGTAGCGGCCGGCGCCGTCCGCCTCGCGTATCAGTTTGATGGCCGTGCCGACCGAGGAAAATGTTTTGTTGAACCAGACGCGTTGCATGTAAAGCCTAATATGTTCGGTTGTGGCGCCCGAGGGCAGGGTGGTGCGGTGCGACGCGCTTGGCTTAACCCGCTTTGCCGCTGGCGACCCATTTCAAGAAGGCGTCGCGGTTGCGCGAGCAGATATACACCTTGCCGCTGCCCGAGAACCGCAGCACGATGCCCTCGCCGCTGGTGACGCTGTTGACGATGTTGCCGATGAAGCCGCCGATACCGCCGCCGGCCGCCGCGCCGGTGGTCACCGACACCTCGTAGTGCAGCGAGCTGTCCCAGCAGACCACGTGCGCATTGTCGATGACGACGTCCTTGCCCTTTTCCACGTCGAGCTGGAACATCGAGCCGAAGCCCGACACCACCACCTGGCCGGTGCCCGAGGTTTCCATGACAAAGAACCCGCCGGACTGGGCGAACAGCGCGTTGCCGATGCTTTGCGTGCGCACTTTCATTTCGGTGCCCGAGGTGGCGGCGACGAAGGCGCCGTCGTTCATCAGATACTGGCGCGCGCCGACGTCGACGACCTCGATGGCGCCGGGCAGCGTCGGCGACAGCAGGCAGTCGCCGTCGCCGCGCAGCGCCTCGATGTGCTGCTGGAAGAACGACTCGCCGTTGGCGAAGCGGCGCATGATGGCGCTGCCGATGCCGCCGGTCATGCGGCCGCGCAGGTCGAGCGCGGTTTCCATCATGACCATGGCGTCGGACTCGCAATAGATTTTCTCGCCCTGCTTCATGTGCACGTGCAAGAAGGGATCGACGTCCCCGGTGGCGGTAAACACTGGCATGTTGTTCTCCCCAAAAAAGTGGCGGCGTGGCCAAAAAAAAGCCGCCTGAGCTAGATCCAGGCGGCTGCGTCAGCGCGGGACCGGTTTAAGCGTTGACCCCGTACGAGCGCGCCAGCGGCCCCAGGCCGCCCTTGAAGCCCTGGCCGATGGCCTTGAATTTCCATTCGCCGTTGTGGCGGTAGACTTCGCCGAACACCATCGCCGTTTCGGTCGAGCCGTCCTCGGACAGGTCGTAGCGGGCGATTTCCTTTTCGCCGTTGGCGTCCATGCATCGGATGAAGGCCTTGCCGACCATGCCGAAGTTCTGGTTGCGCGACTCGGCGTCGTGGATCGTCACGCCGACGGTGATACGCTCGATCTCGGCCGGCACTTTTTCCAGGTCGATGACCAGGCGCTCGTCGTCGCCCTCGCCGGCGCCGCTGGTGTTGTCGCCGGTGTGGGTGACCGAGCCGTCGGTGGATTTCAGGTTGTTGTAGAAAATGAAGTCGGCGTCGCCGCGCACCTTGCCGTCGGCCTTCAACAGGAAGGCGCTGCCGTCGAGGTCGAAGGTGGCGCCGTCGGTGACGCGCGGGTCCCAACCGAGGCCAACGACGATTTTCTTCAGGTTCGGCGCTTCCTTGCTCAGGTTGACGTTGCCGCCTTTTTGCAGACTAATTGCCATGATTAAAAACTCCTTTTTGTTAAGTATAACCGCACCGGGGATGCTTGTTGCGCACGGCGCCGCCCAGGCGCGCCGCGTGCTGCACTAACGTGGGGTTGATTGCGACAATATCAATCCTGGCCGGCCTGTTGTTTTTTATGCCGCACCGACGACCACAGCGACACCAGGATGAAGGCGACGCCGGACAGGCCGGTGAACCATTCGGGAATATGGTACTTGACGCTGGCGAGCATGATCAAGGCCAGGATGCCGATCGCGTAGTGGGCGCCGTGCTCGAGGTAGACGAATTCCTGCAAGGTGCCCTTGTGCACCAGGAACACCGTCATCGAGCGCACGAACATGGCGCCGATGGCCAGGCCGAGCATGATGACGACGACGTCGTTGGTGATGGCGAAGGCGCCGATGACGCCGTCAAAGCTGAACGAGGCGTCCAGCACCTCGAGGTAGAGGAAGCCGCCGAAGCTGCCGCGCGAAATCATTTTGCCGATCACCGGGTCGGCTTCCTCCTCCTCGAGCAGGCCGCTGATCCAGTTGACGGCGACGTAAATGGCCACGCCGAGCACGCCGGCGCTGAACACGCTCAATTTGCGCGCCTCCGGCACCATCAGCACGCAGCCGTAGGCCGCCGCCAGCGTCAGCAGGATGGCCAGGCCCTCGCTGCCGTGCTTGCCCATTTTTTCCTCGATCCAGCCGAGCCAGTGCAATTGCTTCTCCTCGTCGAAGAGGAAGTTGAGGAACACCAGCAGCAGGAAGGTGCCGCCGAACGCGGCCACCTCGGCGTGGTTCTCGGTCAGGTGGCGCGAGTATTCAGCCGGCGTGTTGATGGCCATGTGCCAGACGTCGAGCAGGCCGAGGCCGGTGGCGACCGAGACGATGACGAGCGGGAACAGCAGCCGCATGCCGAACACGGCCACCAGGATGCCGACGGTGAGGAAGAGTTTTTGCCAGAATGCGTTCCAGTGGCGCAGCACCGAGGCGTTGACGACGGCGTTGTCGAACGACAGCGACACCTCCATGATGCCGAGCACGCCGGTGATCAACAGCGCCTGCAACAGGCCGGCCATGCCGGCGTGGCTGTAGCCCCACCAGCCGGCCACCGCCATCAGCACGACCGTGACCATAATAGAAATGCGAAAATGTTTCATATGAAAACCTTTGCGAAAAAAACCGCGCTGAGCAAACGGGAGAGGCCGCCCCGGCCGCCGCGGGCGGGGCGGCGGGCGCATTGCTGAATCCGACATGCTGATTTTATATTACTTGTCCGAAACTGGGCGCATTTGTCCCGATTGCTCGCGCATTGGTCCGCCCCGGGCGGGCGGCCGGTGGCCAGCGCGGCGTCCTTATC
The DNA here is from genome assembly GCF_046115965.1 of Janthinobacterium sp. CG_23.3. Classification (NCBI taxonomy): domain Bacteria; kingdom Pseudomonadati; phylum Pseudomonadota; class Betaproteobacteria; order Burkholderiales; family Oxalobacteraceae; genus Janthinobacterium; species Janthinobacterium sp. CG_23.3. The sequence continues at coordinate 15,020 of NZ_JBJXIB010000108.1, forward strand.
TGCGATAATTGCGGCCCGCGCCACGCGGCCCGTCACACCGGCCCATCACACCCTATATAAGGAATCATTTTGGATATTGCCTACCTCGCCACCCCCCTGATAACCTGGACCCTGGTGGGCCCGATCAAGTTCCTCATCAACAGCGTGCGCACCCGGCAATGGGCGTTCGGCCTGGTCGGCAACGGCGGCTTTCCCAGCAACCATAGCGCCGTCGTCGCCAGCATGGCCACGCTGATCGCGCTGCGCGAGGGCATCGGCCACCCGGCCTTCGGCGTCGCCGTGACGCTGGCTTTCATCGTCGTCATCGACGCCAACAGCCTGCGCCAGCACGTCGGCAAGCACGCGGCGGCGATCAACCGCCTCGGCAAGGACGGCGGCGCGCGCGTCTGGTTGCGCGAGCGCATGGGCCACACCGTCGTGGAAATCATCGGCGGCCTGTGCACCGGCGTCGCCATCGCCCACGGCATCCACGCCGTGCTTGGCCGCGGCTGAGCAGGCGCGTAGCCGCCCAGGCTGAAATGCCTCGTTGGCATCATTGAAACCAAGTGCGTCACCCCGGCGTCAGGCCCTGAGGGCCTGATCTTCCCGCCTTGGCGCCGGCTCTTTGCCTTGGGTCGGTGTTTGGCGTGCGCGACCTCTTCACACTCGGGACCGGCCCCGCCGGCTCCGCTTCATCCCCCCGAAACCGCGTTTCGAGCGCCAAATTTGGCGTTCCGTCTGCTCGCCGATTGACGCCCCGCGCCGCCTCCGGGATACTCTGACACTTGCTGTTTTATTAAATATTCCGTCCGCATTACAGGTCAATAATTTTCGGAGACGTCTTCTATGTTGCGCAAAACCATATTCGTGCTCGCGGTCGCATCGGCCCTGGCTGCTTGTAGCAAGGGTGGCACTGAACCGGGCAAGGCCGGCGCCGCCGGCAAGAAGGCGGACGCGGCGGCCGAGCGCAAGCTGCTCATTTCGCCCGAGGATGTGTTGACGATTCAAAGCAACGCGCTCGCTTCCGGCCCCGTCATCACCGGTTCGGTGCAACCCGAGCGGCGCGCCGACCTGCGCGCCGAGGTGTCGGCCGTGGTGTTGCAGGTGCTCAAGGAGAACGGCGAGGTCGTCAAGCGCGGCGATGTGCTGGTGAGCCTGGACGAGACGGCGATCCGCGACAGCCTGCAGTCGGCCGAGGCCGGCAGCCGCGCCGCCGGCCAGACGCTGGAGCAGGCCGAGCGCAACTTGCAGCGCCTGAAGACGCTGCGTACCTCGGGCATGGTGTCGGCGCAGGCGCTGGACGACGCCGAAAGCCGCCGCAACAACGCGCAAAGCGAGCTGGCCGCGGCGCGCACCCGCGCCGCGCAGGCGCGCCAGCAGTTGCAGCGCACCGCCGTGCGCGCGCCCTTCGACGGCGTCGTCAGCGAGCGCAAGGTGTCGAACGGCGACACCGCGCAGATCGGCAAGGAGTTGATCAAGGTGATCGACCCGACCAGCATGCGTTTCGAGGGCCTGGTGTCGGCCGACAAAATCGGCGTGGTCAAGGCCGGCCAGGTGGTGCGCTTCCGCGTCAACGGCTATCCGGGCCAGGACTTCACCGGCCAGGTCAAGCGGGTCGACCCGGCCGCCAACGCCGTGACGCGCCAGGTCGAGGTGCTGGTCGCCTTCGCCGACAAGACGCTGCCGCGGGTGGCCGGCCTGTACGCCGAGGGCCGCATCGAGGCCGACAGCGTGCCGGCGCTGATGATCCCCGACGTCGCCGTGGTGCAGGTCGGCGACAAGGCGCATACCTGGCGCCTGAAGGGCAAGACCTTGAGCAAGGTGGCGCTGGAGCTGGGCGCGCGCGACCCGCGCACCGGCTACCGCGAGGTGCGCGCCGGGCTGGCGCAGGGCGACACGGTGTTGCGCAGCCCGAACGCCAGCTTCAAGGACGGCCAGCTGGTCGAACTGGCCGCGCCGAAGCCGGCGCCGGCGGCCTCCGCCGTTGCCAGCAAGGGGAATTGAGCCATGTTCCTGTCCGATTTCAGTATCAAACGGCCGGTCGCGACGATCGTGCTGATCCTGGCGATGATGTGCCTCGGTTTGCTGGCGATCAAGAAACTGCGCGTCAACCAAAACCCGGACGTGGAAATTCCGGCCATCGTCATCAGCATCCCGTATCCGGGCGCCTCGCCCGAGACGGTCGAGCGCGAAATCATCAACCGGCTTGAAAAGTCGCTGCAAAGCATCAGCGGCGTGGCCAACGTCAACGCCGAGGCGCGCGAGGGCTCGGCCACCTTCGAAGTCGAGTTCAGTTTCAAGAAGAATTTGATCGAGGCGTCCGACGACGTGCGCAACGCCATCGCGGCGGTGCGCTACAAGCTTCCCATCGAGATGCGCGAGCCTATCTTGCAGCGCATCGACCCGTCGGCCCAGCCGGTGCTGCAACTGGCGCTGTCGTCGTCGAGCCAGAGCCACGCGGAGATTTCGCGCTTCGCCGAGGACGTGCTGGCCGACAAGTTCCGCGCCGTCGACGGCGTCTCGGTCGTCACCATCAGCGGCGCGCTGAAGCGCGAGTTGAGCGTGCTGCTGCGCGCCGACAAGCTGCGCGAATACAACGTCTCGGTCGGCGACGTGGTGTCGGCGCTGCGCAACCAGAACACCAACGCGCCGGTCGGTAAGGTGCGCGGCGAACTCGACGAGAAGAGCATCCGCCTGGTCGGGCGCATCGAGTCGCCGGCCGAGTTCGAGCAGGTCGTCGTCAAGCGCCGCGGCGAGGAAATCGTCCGCCTGGCCCAGGTGGCGACGATCCAGGACGGCTTCGCCGAAATGAGCGGCGTGAGCATCCGCAGCGGCAAGCCCAACGTCGGCATCTCGATCACCCGCACCCGCGAGGCCAGCGCCGTCAGCGTCGCCAAGCGCGCCGGCGAGCTGGCCGACGAGATCCGCAAGACGCTGCCCAAGGGCACCGCCATCGACGTCACGCGCGACGGCGGCAAGGACGCCCAGCGCAGCCTGAACAATGTGATCGAGTCGCTGGTGTTCGGCGCCGTGCTGACCATTTTCGTCGTCTACGCCTTCCTCAATTCCTGGCGCTCGACGCTGATCACGGCGCTCAGCCTGCCGACGTCGGTGATCGCCGCCTTCATCGCGGTGTGGTTGTGCGGTTTCACGCTGAACTTCATGACCCTGCTCGGGCTGTCGCTGGCGATCGGCGTGCTGATCGACGACGCCATCGTGGTGCGCGAAAACATCGTGCGGCACATGCAGATGGGCTCGGACCGCCGCAAGGCTGCGCTCGAGGGCACCGCCGAGATCGGCATGGCGGTGGCCGCCACGACCTTCTCGATCATCGCCGTGTTCATTCCGGTGGCCTTCATGCCGGGCGTCTCGGGCGAATGGTTCCGTCCGTTCGCGCTGACGGTGACGTGCTCGGTGCTGGTCAGCCTGGCCATTTCATTCACGCTCGACCCGATGCTGTCGGCCTACTGGGGCGACCCGGCCGACCACCACACGGCGCCGAAAACCGGCCTGAGCAAGGTCCTCGCCAACTTCAACGACTGGTTCGACCGCCAGGCCGACCGCTACGGCAACGTGATCGCCTGGGCGCTGCACCACCGCCGCTGGATGGCGCTGATCGCCGTAACCACGTTCGCCGGCGCCATTGCGATGCAGGCCACCGTCGGCGGTTCGAGTTTCCTGCCCGCCTCGGACCAGGGTTTCCTGATGATCGACGTGCGCACGCCGGCGTCGAGCAGCCTGGAGTACGCGCGCCTGAAAATGGAGAAGGCCGCCGAACTGGCGCGCACGCTGCCGGAAACCAAGGACACCAACAGCCGCATCAGCGCCAGCGGCGGCACCATCTACGTCGACATCGGCAGGCGCCAGACGCGCGAGCGCAGCGCCAAGGTGGTGGCGGTCGCGTTGCGCGAGAAGATGGGCCGGCTGGTCGGCGCCGAATACGTCGTGCTCGACGACTTGAACGGCGGCGCGCGCAAGCCGATCCAGGTCGAGTTCACCGGCCCCGATTCGCGCAAGCTGATCGAAATCACCGCCGCCTACATGGAGAAGCTGCGCCTGGTGCCGGGCGCGGTCGACGTCGGCCTGTCCGAGCAGGACGCGAAAAACGAGTTGCAGATCGAACTCGACCGCGGCCTGGCCAATTCAATGGGCATCTCCGTCAGCGACGCCGCGCAGTCGCTGCGGGTGGCCTTCGCCGGCGTCGAGGTGGGCGACTGGGTCGACCCGACCGGCGAGTCGCGCGACGTGGCGGTGCGGCTGCACCCGGACGACCGCACCAGCGCCGAGAACATCGAGCGCCTGCCGATCGCCGTCACCGGCACCAACCAGATGGTGCCGCTGGACCAGATCGCCACGATCACGATGGGCAAGGGGCCGTCGTCGATCGAGCACAAGAACGGCAAGCGCACCTTGACGGTATCGGCCAACGCCCAGGGGCGCTCGAACGGCGAGGTCACCAGCGACGCGATGAAGCTGGCCGAGGCGATCGAGTTCCCGCCCGGCTACGGCCTGGCGCTGGGCGGCGCCGGCCAGGACCAGAAGGAATTGTTCACCGAGATGTTCATCGCGCTGGTGATGGGGATCGGCCTGATGTACCTGATCCTGGTGATGCAGTTCGGCTCGTTTACAGCGCCGGTGGCGGTGATGCTGTCGCTGCCGTTGAGCCTGATCGGCGTGGTACTGGCGCTCAAGCTGACCAACAACACGCTCAATTTGATGAGCTTTATCGGCATCATCATGTTGATGGGCCTGGTCGCGAAAAACGCCATCCTGCTGCTTGACGCGGCGCGCCGGCGCGAGGCCGAGGGCTACGGCCGCGAGGACGCGCTGATGCACGCCGGGCGCATGCGCCTGCGGCCCATCCTGATGACGACGTTTGCGCTGATCGCCGGCATGTTCCCGGTCGCGCTGGGCCTGGGCGAGGGCGGCGAGTTTTACCGGCCGCTGGCGATCGCCATCATCGGCGGCACGATCACCTCGACCATCCTCACCTTGCTGGTGGTGCCGACCTTTTACGACAGCATCGAGATCACGCGCGACCGCGCGCTGGCCAAGTTCCACGGCCGCGCCGCGCGCTTGCCGGTGCTGCTGGCCTTTTTCCTTACGCTGGGCGAGGCGCTGCTGGCGCTGCTGTTCGTGCGCCTGGTGTACCGCTTGCTGGTGAAGGGCGCGCGCCTCGTCTCGGGCCGCGGCAAGGCGGTGGCGGCGCGCTGACGCGTTTGCCGGCGGCGGCCATGCAGCACGAAAAAAGAGCCTTCGACGAAGGCTCTTTTTTTTGTGCGCCCAGCATGGGCGCACTCTTGTGGGTGAAAGTCCCGCCGTGAGCTGACCACAGCGAACGAAGTGAAGCGCAACTGCGGAAGGGCGA
>NZ_JBJXIB010000109.1:0-20030 GCF_046115965.1 Janthinobacterium sp. CG_23.3
TTCCCGTTTGCCTCTCCTCGCCCTTTCCCCAGGTTGGCTGGTAGTGCGGCGTCCGCTTCCCCCCCCCCTCCCTACGCCCCCCTCTCCCCGGCGGCGCCCGCCCAGGTGGGCGAACAGGTCGGAGAAGAAGTCGTCGTCGCCGGCCGCGCCGGTCCTGCCGGACGGGTCGAAACCGGACGGCCAGTCCGGCGGCGTGCGGAAAGGCTGGCCGGGGCGCTGGCCGCGCCCCAACTCATCGTAGGCGGCGCGCTTGTCGGCGTCGCCCAGCACGCCGTAGGCCTCGTTCAATTCCTTGGTGCGCTTGTCGGCGTCGGCCTCCTTGCTGACATCCGGATGGTATTTTCGGATCAGCTTGCGGTAGGCCTTCTTGATTTCGTCTTCCGTGGCGGCCTTCTCCAGCCCCAGGGTCTTGTAGTAGTCCTTGTATTCCAATGCTGCGCTCCTCAGGTTCGCCCGCGCGCGGGCCGATTGCCATGGCGGTATGGTCAAGCCAGTGTAAACGATGCGGGCGCGCGCCAGCGCAACGCTGGCGGTAAAAACGGGGCCAACTGAAGCAATCGACACCAAGGACGTCGGCCCGGGATCGGACCCCGAGGCTCTGGCCCGGGTTTTAACGCCCTTGGTTTTTCAGCGCACGCGGCGCGCCGACGAGATGCGCTTGTTCATGCCGTCCAGGCGCGGATACCGGCCCGGGCCGTACACCACGCAGCGGCCGCCGAACTCGGCGTGTTCGCAGAACTCCCACTGGCCCGCGTTGACGACGATCGAGCCGGCCTTGTCGTTGAAGTTAAACTCGCCGAAGTTGCTCGCGTCGCGCAACAGCGGCGCCGGACGGCCGCGCATGTCGCCGTGCTCAAACAGTACCACCGGCGCCTCGTCGCCGCGGCCGCGCCAGTCGTCGCGCCCACGCTCGTCGCGCCCGTCACGGCCGCCGTCGTCGACCAGGCGCGCCGACGAGACGCGTCCGTTCAGCTCGCGGCCAACGTCGCGGTAAGCACCCGGCTCGAACACCCGGCAGACGCCGCGGTAGTCGGCGTCGCTGCACAACTGCCAGCTGCCTTCCTCGACCTGCAGGCTGGAGGCGCGGTCGTTGAAGCCGATTTCATTGAAATCGCCGGTGTCGCGCACGACGCGGGTCGAGTCGCCGCGCAAGTCGGGCACACTGAACAACTCCAGCATGCCGCGCCGGCCGTGCCGCTCGCGCCCGCCGTGGCCGTGGCCGCGGCCGCCGTCGCGCCCGCCCAGCTCGCGCACCGACGAGATCTGGTCGTTGAAGCGCTCCATGGTGGGGTACTCGCCCGGCTCGACCACGGTGCAGCCGCCGCTGAAGTCGGCGTCGACGCACACTTCCCAGCGGCCCGAGCGCACCCGCATGCTCGAGGCGCGGTCGTTGAAGCCCAGCTCCGACAGGTCCGGCGTGGCGCCGCGCAAGGTCACCTCGCGGCCGTTGAAATTACTGTGCGTGTACAGCGACAATTCGCCCGCTTGCGCGGCGCCCTGGCCGAAGAGGGCGGCGCCCAGCAGCAGCGCGCCGCTCAGTGTGATGTTCATGTGGGTTCTCCCGATTTATTGTAAAACGATGTCGTCAATACGCTTGCGACAGCAACGCGCCGGCGCGCGGTTTCGCCTACATGCAATTGTAATAATTTTATACAAGCGCCATTTCCCGTAGAATTGGCGGTTTCGTCAAGCTCGAGCGCCATGCCCCACACCACCGCCTTCACATTATCCGCCATCCGCGCCGAAGCGTCCGCCCTGTGGCGCCTGGCCTGGCCGATGCTCATCGGCCAGCTCGCCACCGTCGGCATGGGCGTGGCCGACGTCGCCATGAGCGGCCACGCCAGCGCCGAGGAATTGGCGGCGGTGTCGCTGGGCGCGTCGATCTGGTCGATCGTGCTGGTCACCATCACCGGCATCATGATGGCGATCAATTCCGTCGTCGCCCACGAGTTCGGCGCCGGCCGCATCGAGCGCGTGCCGCACATCGTGCGCCAGTCGATGTGGAAGGCGCTCGGCGTCGGCCTGGCCGGCTGCCTGCTGGCCAACCTGGTCACCGTGGTGTTCGACCACCTGTACCTGAGCGACGAGGTGAACGCCAAGGCCTCGCTGTTCGTGCACATCATCAGCACCGGCCTGCCGGCGCTGGCGGCCTACCGCGCGCTGTACGGCTACAGCACCAGCATCAACCAGACCAAGCCGGTGATGGTGATCGCCTTGGGCGCGCTGGCGCTTAACGTGCTGATCAACTGGCTGCTGATCTACGGCCACTGGGGCCTGCCGCAAATGGGCGGGGTCGGCTGCGCGGTCGCCACCAGCGCCTGCATGTGGCTGATGCTGGCGGCGATGCTGCTGTGGATGCGCCACGCGCCGGCCTACCGCGCCACCTATCCGTTCACGCACTGGGAATGGCCGCACTGGCCGGAGATCGGCAGCATGCTGCGCCTCGGCCTGCCGATCGGCGTGACCTACTTCGCCGAAGTCAGCGCCTTCGGCGTCATCAGCCTGCTGGTGGCGCGCTACGGCGTGGTGCAGGTGTCGGCGCACCAGATCGCGCTGAACTTCTCGTCGGTGGTGTTCATGGTCCCGCTGACCTTCGGCATCGCCCTGGTAACCCGGGTCGGCCACGCCATCGGCGAGGGCAATCCGCGCAAGGCCCGCTTCGTCTCCTGGATCGGGGTGGCGATGGCGCTGGCGGCGGCGGTGCTGTCGGCCATCGGCATCACGCTGTTCCGCCACCAGATCGCGCAGGCCTACACGTCCGACCCGGCGGTGCAGCAACTGTGCGCGCAACTGCTGCTGTTCGCCGCCATTTTCCAGCTGTCGGACGCCACCCAGGTGGCGACCTCGTGCGCGATCCGCGGCTACAAGGTGACGCGCCCGGCGATGCTGATCCAACTACTGGCGTTCTGGGGCGTCTCGCTGCCGCTCGGCTACGTGCTGGGGTTGGCGCCGGCCGGCCTGCCGTGGGCGCCGGCCGCGCCGATGGCGGCCAGCGGCTTCTGGATCGGCCTGGTGCTGGGCCTGACGGTGGCGGCGCTGCTGCTGACCTGGTATTTAAACCGCCTGTCGCTGCGCTGCATGCGCGAGGCGGAGGCCGAGCCGGCGGCCGCGGCCGGACGCGGCGCCGGCTCCGGCCCCAAGGTCGCCACGTAAATTCGGCGTATCCCCGCACTGTATCCCCCCACTATCAGGAGTCCACAATGGCAGAGATGCGCCGTTTCAAGCAAGTCGACGTATTCAGCCGGGCGCCGTTCAAGGGCAATCCGCTGGCGGTGATCCTCGACGCCGACGGCCTGGGCGACGCGCAGATGCAGGCCATCGCGCGCTGGACCAATCTGTCCGAAACCACCTTCGTGCTGCCGGCCAGCGACCCGGCCGCCGACTACCGCGTGCGCATCTTCTCGCCGCAGACCGAGTTCCCGTTCGCCGGCCACCCGACGCTGGGCACCGCGCACGCCCTGCTCGAAGCGGGCATGCGGCCGAAGGCCGGCGCGCGCATCGTCCAGGAATGCGGCGTCGGCCTGGTGCAAATCGACATGGCGGCGGATGGCTCGCTGGCGTTCCAGGCGCCCGCCGCCGAGCTGCGGCCCTTCGATCCGAACCACCGCGCGCTGCTCGAAGCGGCGCTGGCCGGCGCCGCGCTAACGCCGTCGCCGGCGACGCCGCCGGTGCTGGCGAACATGGGCATTCGCTGGCTGGTCGCGCGCATGGCGAGCGCCCAGGCCTGCCTGGAGGTGCGCGCCGACGCCGCCGCGCTGGCCGGGCTGATGCGGCGTTGCGAGGTCGACGGCGTGGCCATTTACGGCCCTTATGGCGCAGCTGGCCCGGCCGATTACGAGGTTCGGGCGCTGCTGGTCGAGCAAGGCGCGCTGATCGAGGACCCCGTCACCGGCAGCGCCAACGCCTGCATCGCCCGCGTGCTACAGGCGCAGGGGTTTCCGGACGGCGCCGCGTCGGCACGCGCGTACAGCGCGCGCCAGGGCGCGCTGCTGCAGCGCGACGGCCGCGTGGCGGTGCGCTATCGCGACGGCCAGCCGTGGATAGGCGGGCATTCGGTGACGGTAATCGACGGCACGCTGGGGGCGTAGGCGCCGCGGGCGGCGTTGTGGCGGCACGGCCCGGCGGCTCTGCCCCGCCTTGCCGAACGATGCACGGCTTTTCCCGGCTTATTCCGAATCCCGGGCTATCGCTTAAAGCATCGCGCTCTGGTATCGTCTTGCGCACGGCCCACAGCCTTGTTGGGCCGTACCCCGTCCACCCTCACCGAGATATCCATGCGCTTTATTCTGTGTTTTTTGGCCGCCCTGGCCAGCGCCCCCGCCGGCGCCGAGCGCCTGACCCTGGAGCGTATCCACGCCGACCCGGCGCTGGCCGGTCCCGGCGTGCGCAATCTGAAAGTGTCGCCCGACGGCGCCCGCGTGACCTTCCTGCGCGGCCGCCCCGACAACCAGTTCCAGCTGGACCTGTGGGAATTCAACCTGAAGGATAAGCGCGCGCATTTGCTGGTCGATTCGACGGCGCTGGTGCCGAACGAGACGGTGTCGGAGCAGGAGAAGGCGCGCCGCGAACGCGACCGCACCTCCAGCCTGAACGGCATCCTCAGCTATAGCTGGTCGCCGGACGGCAAGCAACTGCTGGTGCCGCTGGGCGGCAACCTGTACCTGGTCGACGTCGCCAAGCCGGACGCGGCGCGCCTGGTCGCGGCGGGCAATGTGCTCGATCCGAAAATTTCGCCGAAGGGCCGCTACGTCTCCTTCGTGCGCGAGCAGAACCTGTTCGTGATCGACTTGGAAAGCGGCCGGGAGCGCCAGCTGACCAGCGACGGCGCCGGCACCGTCCACAACGCCGAGGCGGAGTTCGTGGCGCAGGAAGAGATGGGCCAGCGCACCGGTTATTACTGGGCGCCGGACGATTCGGCGATCGCCTACAAACGCTACGACGAGGCGCCGGTGCCGGTGGTGCGGCGCTTCGAGATTTTCGCCGACCGCACCGACGTCGTCGAGCAGCGCTACCCGGCCGCCGGCGACCCGAACGTGCTGGTGCAACTGCTGATCGTTTCGCCGGAAACCGGCGCGCGGCGCCAGGTCGAGCTGGGCGCCGAGCAGGACATTTACCTGGTGCGCGCCGACTGGAGCGCCAACGGCAAGGCCCTGCTGTTCCAACGCCAGACGCGCGACCAGAAGCGCCTGGAACTGGTGTCGGTGGACGCCGCCACGCTGGCGCAGCGCGTCTTGATCACCGAAACCTCCAAGACCTGGGTCAGCATCCACGACGACCTGCGCTTCCTGAGCGGGCGCGACGCCTTCATCTGGTCGTCCGAGCGCAGCGGCCGCAACCACCTGTACCTGTACGACCTTGACGGCCGCTTGCTGCACCCGATTTCCAGCGGCGAATGGGGCATCGACAATGTGCTGGCGGTCGACGAAAAAGCCGGCCGCGTGTTCGTCGCCTCGAACCGCGACGCGGTGATCGACAAGCAGACCTACGCGCTGGCGCTGGACGGCGGCACGGCCGACCAGCCGGCGCGCATTACCCAGGGCGACGGCTGGCACGACGCCGCGTTCGCGCGCAACGGCGAGGTCTTCGTCGACACCTTCTCCGACCCGGACACGCCGCCGCAGGTGAGCATTCGCCGCCCCGACGGTTCGATGGTCGGTTGGCTTGAGCAGAACGCGCTGAGCGCCGAGCACCCGTACGGCAAATACCAGGCCAACCATCTGCCGACCGAGTACGGCACGCTGAAGGCGGCCGACGGCCAGAGCCTGCACTACTCGCTGCTGAAGCCGGCCAAGTTCAACCCGTTCAAGCGCTACCCCGTGTTCCTGTCGACCTACGGCGGGCCGCACGCGCAGCACGTGGCGCGGCGCTGGGGTAACCACTTCGACCAGTACATGGCGCAGCAGGGTTACGTGGTGTTCCGGCTGGATAACCGCGGCTCGTCGCGCCGCGAACGCGTCTTCACCGACGCGATTTACCGCAACCTGGGCGCGGCCGAGGTGGCCGACCAGTTGGTCGGTATCGACTGGCTGGGCCGGCAGAGTTTTGTCGACGCCAAGCGCATCGGCGTGTTCGGCTGGAGCTACGGCGGCTTTATGACGCTGCGCCTGCTGGCGGCGGCGTCCGACAAGATCGCGACGGGCGTGTCGGTGGCGCCGGTGACGGATTGGGCCTTGTACGACACCCACTACACCGAGCAGTTCATGGACGCGCCGAAAAACAACGTGGCCGGCTACCAGAGCGCCGGCGTGTACGCCCACCTCGACGGGCTGCGCTCGCCGCTGCTGCTGGTGCACGGCATGGCCGACGACAACGTGCTGTTCACCAACACCACGCGCATGATCGACGCGCTGGTCAACCGCGGCATACACTTCGACCTGATGACGTATCCGGGCGCGAAACACGGCATCTCGTCGCGCGCCGGCCAGCGCCACGTGTATGCGACCATCGAGGCGTTTTTCAAGAAAAACCTCGGCGGCGGACAGCCATAATCCACGCTGGAAAACGCAGCCGAAAAAAAACAGCCGCACATCGCGGCTGTTTTTTCATCCTCGCCGGGCGCGTCAGCGCGGGCGCGGCAAACAAGGTTAACGTTGCTTGTTGGCGTTTTTGACAGCTTGTTCGTTGGCGTCTTCAACGGCTTCCTGCATATTCCCAACCTGCTTTTGCAGCTTGCCTTCGACCTGGTTGGCCACACCCTTAGCTTGCTGCTTCGAGCTGCCGACAAGTTCGCCGACTTCCTGCTGGATTTTGCCGCCGATGTCTTTTGCTTCGCCTTTGATTTGGTTCTTGTTCATGATGAACTCCTTGGAAATGGTTGATACATCTGTCAATGGAACCTACTTCGGTCCGAGCTTCGCGGCACTGGTGCGCCGCGGATGAATGAATCATAGAAGCAATAGCGGCATGGTTCTGTGCGCTTGCCAACATAGTGGAAAAGTAATTTTTCCCGCTCAGCCGGGTTTGCGCCAGACGCTGGCCAGCCACGCTTGCTGCGCGCGCGGCAAGCCGGCCGGCCGGTAGTAATGGCTGAGCGCGACAAAGCCGGCCGCCGTCATGAAGCGTTCCCAGGTGGCGTAGTCGTAGTAGCTGCCGTAGCGGGGGCCGTTCCAACCCTCCTGGTTTTGTCCGCGCGGATTCGAGCTGAACAGCACCGCGCCGGGTTTCAGCGTCGCGCACAACGCCTCCAGCACCTGCGGCAGGGCCGCGCTGGGCAGGTGGAATAGCGAGGCGTTGGCGAAGACGCCGTCGAAATGCCGCGGCGGTAGCTCGAGCTTGACGAAGTCCTGGTGCCAGACGGTGCAGCCGCTGTGCTGGCGCGCCATCGCGCAAAAGCTGGCCGAGCCGTCCACGCCGACCGCCGTGTGCCCCATGGCCGTGAAACTGGCCAGGTCGCGCCCGGGGCCGCAGCCCAGGTCGAGTATGGTGTACGGCGCGGTCGCTTCGATGGCGTCGAGCAGCGCGGCGATGTTTTGGCTGACGTCGTGGTCGCGCGTACCCTCGAAAAACTGCGCGGCGGTGTGTTCGTAGTGGGCCAGCGTGGGGCCGGTGATGTGCGCGAAAGCGTCGGGGGTGGCGGTCATGGCGGGGAAATGGGCGGACGGCGCGCGCGGCGCAAAGGCACATTGTGCCTGATGCGCCGCGCGCTGTCGCGGGATGGCGCCGGGCCGGCTTGCTACCAGACGCGCACGCGCTGGCCGGGCGCCAAATACAGCGCCTGGCCCGGCTTGACGTCGAAGGCCTTGTACCAGGCGTCGAGATTGCGCACGGTGGCGGCGCGATAGGCCGCCGGGGCGTGGCCGTTGGTGACGAGCAGCTGCCGCTCGGTCGCCTCGCGCGCCTTGCTGCGCCAGCTTTCGGCGTAGCCAAGGAAGAACTGGCGGTCGGCGTCGGCCGACTCCGGTATCGCCTGCGCGGCCTTGAAGGCGTCGTAGGCGGCGGCCACGCCGGCCAGGTCGGCCAGGTTTTCGCTCAGCGTCAGCTGGCCGTTGACGGCCAGGTCCTTGAACGGCCGGTACTCCGAGTACTGGGCCGCCAACACCGCCGAGGCGCGCTTGAAGTGCTCCAGGTCGGCCGCCGTCCACCAGTCGCGCAGGCGGCCCTGGGCGTCGAACTGGGCGCCCTGGTCGTCGAAGCTGTGGCTGATTTCATGGCCGATGGTGGCGCCGATACCGCCGTAGTTGGCGGCGTCGGAGGCCTTCGGGTCGAAGAACGGCGGCTGCAGTATCGCGGCCGGGAAGTTCAGCGCGTTTTGCAACGGCAGGTTGACGGCGTTGACCAGTTGCGCCGGCATCGCCCATTCGCTGCGCTCGACCGGTTGGCCCAGCTTGGCCAGCTGTTGGGCATAATGGTGCTGCTCGGCGCGCAGCATGTTGCCGAAGGCGTCGCCCGGCACCACCTCCAGGTCGCGGTAGGATTTCCAGCGCTCCGGGTAGGCCACGCCGACGTACAGCGTCTTGAGCTTTTCCTGCGCCTGGGCCTTGGTGGCCGGGGCCATCCAGTCGAGCTGCTCGACGCGGCGCGAGAAGGCGGCGACGATGTTGCCGACCATTTGCTGGACCCGCGCCTTCGACTCCGGCGCGACGTAGCGTTCGACGTACATCTGGCCGACCGCGTCCGGCAGCGCGGCATTGGTAGCGCTGAGCGCGCGCTTCCAGCGCGGCGGCTGCCGTTGCGCGCCGCTCAGGGCGCGGCCGTGGAACGAGAAGCGCTGCGCCGCCACCGCCTTCGGCAGCGCGCCGCCGAGCTGGTTGACGGTGTGGAAGCGCAGGAAGTCCTGCCACGTCGCCAGTGGCGTCGCGGCCACCAGCGCGGCGGCGCCGCTGAGGGCGTTGGGATGCCAGACGATGAAGCTGTCCTGGCCGCCCAGGCCGGCGCTGTTGAAGAAGGCGGCCCAGTCCATGCCGGGCGCCAGGTTGGCGAAGTCGGCCGCGCGCCAGACGTTGTTGCCCTTGACGACGTCGGCCGAGTCTTCGCGGCTGGCGTGCGACAGCGCGATGGCGTGCTCGAGTTCGAACACGCGCTTGGCGCGCGCGCGCGCGTCGGCGTAGCCGGCCAGCGTCAGCGTGGCGGCGATATGCGCCTGGTACTGGGTCCGCAAGGCCGCCATTTTCGGGTCGTCCGACAGGTAGTAGGTGCGCTCGGGCATGCCCAGGCCACCCTGCAGCAGGTAGGGCAGGTTGCGCGAGGAGTCGGTCAAGCCTTGCGCGACCCACAGGCCGAACAGGTTTTCGGTGAAAAAATCGGTCATATTGAGCGGGTCGACGTCGGCGCGCAGGCTGGCGCCGAGCGCGCCGGTCAGTTCCACCTTGTTGCGCAGGGCGTCGATTTTCTGCAACAGCGGCTTGAGCGGCGCCATGCCCTTGGCCTCGATCGCCGCCTCGTCCAGATAGGCGCGGTAGTAGTCGCTGACCTGCCGGGCCGGTTGCGGCGCCGCCGCACCTGCGGCCGCGGCCGCTTCGATCAGCTTGACGACGCGCTGGTTGGTTTCCTCGGACAGGGCGGCGAAGGAACTCCAGTCGCCGCGGTCGGCGGGGATCACGGTCGAGGCCATCCAGGCGCCGTTGACGTAATTGTAAAAATCGTCGCCCGGCAGTAGCGCGTGGCGCGCCTGCGCCGGCGCGCGGGCCGGCTGGGCGGCGGCGAACGCCGGCGCGAACGCCAGCGCGGCGCCGCAGAATGCCAGCGCGACGGTGTTTTTGCGCGGTGCGGCCCGCAACGATCGAAAAGCTGTGTGCATGGGTGTGCCTTTTTTGATTCTAGGTGGAAATGCGGCGGATGACGCGGACGCTTGTACTCAAGATCAACTATAAAGCCGGGAGCCGGAAAAAAACCGCACATTGCGACAAGCTGCGTTTTGCCCGCCCTGAACGGCGGCTTGCCGGGGCGGAAAACCCGACGCCATCGCGGCGCGCACAATTGAACTTTCCAGGGGGTAAATATATTGGTATGCTGGCTTTAAAACGCGCGGGCGGAAATGCCACAATTTCGCCGCAAATTTTTGCCTTGCGGCGACAAATCGGAATATAGTTCTTGGTAGTAACGTGGACACACACAGGAGACCAAAAAATGAAACTTGAGGCGCTTTTCCAAAACCCCCATGCCTTGCCCACGGCTCCCAAAGTAGTCGAGGAGCTCATCAACAGTTTCAACAACGCGAGCGTCTCAACCGACCAAATCGCCAAGAAAGTGTCCACCGATCCGGTGCTGAGCGCAAAACTGCTGCGCCTGGCCAACTCGGCGTACTACCACGTGTCGCGCAGCATCGGCACCGTCGAAGACGCCGTGCTGATGCTCGGCTTCGTTACCGTGCGCACGCTGGTGATCAGCTCCGGCCTGGTCAGCGGCTTCAAGGCCGTGCCCGGCCTCGACCTGAAGGAATTCTGGCGTTACAGCCTGCACACCGCCGTCTCGGCCAAATGGATCGCCAAGCAAGCGGGCGAAAACACCGACCTGGCGTTCACCATCGGCATGATGCACGCGATCGGCCAACTGGTGCTGCACTCGGCGATGCCGGAGCAGGCGATCCAGCTCGACAAAATCGCCCCGCCGCTGGACGCGCGCCGGCTCGACGCCGAAATGGCCTCGCTGGGCTACTGCTTCGCCGACGTCGGCGCGGAGCTGGCCAAGCGTTGGAAATTCCCCGAGCCGTTCTCGGAAGCCATCGGCGCCTTCCCGGACCCGGTAAACAAGCCGGAACTGAACCGGATGGCGGCGGTGATCCACCTGGCCGCCTGGCGCGCCCGGGTCGACGAAGCCAAACTGAGCGAAGAGGAAATCGCGGGATGCTATCCGACCGAGGTAGCGGAGGCGCTGGGCCTGGCGCCGGACCTGTTGATTGAGAAAATGCCGCCATTGAGCGACCTCAGCGCCGGCCTGGAAGAACTGGTCCACTAACTTTCCACGCATGCAAGGCGGGCCGCGGCGACTGCGGCGGCCCGTTTCCTCCCCCCTGCCCCGCTCCAGCGCCGTCCAGCGGCCGCGTCAAAATTATTTCACATTATTTTCATCTTTTTTCAAAAACACCCTAAAGTTTCCAAAAGCGCCGCCGCTAACCTAGACAAGCAGTAATCTTTTTCAATTTTAGCTACGGGTGCGCTCATGACCTCCACCGAAGTCCTTTCGATGTACGAAAATATTGCCGGCATCACCAATCAAATGGTATCGGCCGCGCGCGCGAGCGACTGGGACGCCCTGAGCACACTGGAAAGCCAATGCGCGAGCGAGGCGCGCGGCGCCGGCGCCGGCGCGGTACCGGCCCTGAGCGGCGCCCCGCGCATGCGCAAGATCGACCTGCTGAAACAAATCCTGGCCAACGACCGCGCCGTGCGCGATGCCACCGAGCCATGGATGGGGCAACTGGCCAACATCATGCCGGCAAAGCACTAAAATCGACTCGCACTAACGAATCGAAGGCGCCTGCGGGCGCTTTTTTTCTTTGGGGGGGATACCGCTGGAGGAATTCTGGAGAGCGAGCACCAGGTATCTCCTGGTGTCGCCTCTTCGCCGGTTGCATCCGGCGTTCGCGTGCGCATCGTTGGCATCGCAAACCGCTTCCAGGGCAGGACGTTTATTCAACGTTAAACCTGTTTGTCGCGCCACTCCATCGTTGGTGACTGCGCCAGGTCCTGACCTGTTTTTTGTCGTGGTGCAAGACCACTGAAGTCAGTATAACCTATATGTTCGGGAATTGGCCCGCACAATTGAATCTCAGAATCAATTTATTTTTAAATAAGGTTTTATTCCTCCAGAACGGGTTCGACGGCGGCTGCGTCGACGCCGTCAAGGGCTTTTTTGCGGCGGAAAGGTTTGCGCAGCAATACCCAGTATGTGGATGGCGCACCCGGCACGGCCGCCTTCTTGCGACGCCAGTACAAGTAGAGCGCCGCGCCGATCAGCAACAATAGCGCAACGACGCCGCCGCCCACCAGCGCCAGCGGCATCAGGCTGGTGGCCGGCGCTTTTTTGGCTGCGGCGGCGAGCGGTTTGGGTTTTGCCTTGAGCGGGGTGAGCGCGCTGATGGGCTGCGGTTTCAGCCCCGCCTGCCCCGGCAACAGTTCCCGCTGCAATATCTTTATTTTGCCTTCCAGTTCAACAAGTTTGCTGGTCAGCGCCGCGTTTTTCTGGTCCAGCACCCGGCAAGCCTTGGCTTGGCCGGCGGAACCGGGGCCGCAAGCTGCCGCCGCATCTGGTGCTGGCATCTGCGCCGGCACGCTGGTATGCGGCACGGCCGTCGCCGCGGCGGCTTGTCGGGGTGGCTTATGGCTGGGCGGACGCGCCATGACCGGAGCGGGAGCGGGTTCCCTTCGCTCGGGCATGGCGGCGCGCACCCGCGCCGCCACCAAGGCCGGACTGGGCGCCGCTTCCGAGACGGCTGCGGCCGGCGAGGCGGGCACGGGCGCGTGTGCAATCACTGGCGCCGGTGCCGGGGCGGGTGTCGGCGCCGGCGCCGGGTCCGCCGACAGCCAGAGCGTGACGGCGCGCACGGCGCTGCGCCCGCCCGCGCTCAGTTCCAAGTACAGGTGCAGGTAGTCGGCGTCGACGCGGCGCGGCGAGGTGACGCGCAGGTATTGCCGCTGCTCGCGCCGGACCACGGCCAGGTGCACCGTTTGCAGCACCGGGCTCATGCTGATGTTGGCGCCACGGTAGACGTCGGGCGAGGCCAGCCGCACTTGCAGGCCCGCCACTTCGTCGGGCGCCAGCGCGGTCAGTTCGATCTCGGCCACCAGCGGCTGCCCAAGGTAGGAACGCACGCTCGGCTCGCCCAGTTCGGCCGCGGCCGCACCGGCGCAGGCCAGCGCGGCGATGGCGATGACGGCGGCGCGTCGGATCAAGCTGAAGGGGGCGCTGCGCTGCATGGGCTGGTCGCTCGTATGTCGTGTGTATTGGAAGGAAGTGTATCTGCTATAACGGCAGGAAATCGCCGATTTGTAGCCCCGACGCAATTTTCAACCGCTGGAGTACACTTGCCAGCTCACCGTAGACGAAAGGAAGGCCCGTGAATAACAGAGTTGAACGCGACAGTTTCGGCCCGATCGAGGTGCCCGCCGATAAATTGTGGGGCGCGCAGACGCAGCGCTCACTGGAGCACTTCCATATTTCAAGCGAACGCATGCCGCCCGAGCTGATCGCCGCGCTGGCCGTGGTGAAACGCGCCGCCGCCAAGGTCAACCTGGACCTGGGCTTGCTAGACGCCCCGAAGGCGCTGGCGATCACGCGGGCGGCCGACGAAGTGCTGGCCGGCGCCCACGCCGCCGAGTTTCCGCTGGCCGTGTGGCAGACCGGTTCCGGCACCCAGAGCAATATGAATATGAACGAGGTGCTGGCCAACCGCGGCTCGGAGTTGATGGGCGGCGCTCGCGGCGCCGAGCGGCTGTTACATCCTAACGACGACGTCAACATGGGGCAGTCGTCGAACGATATTTTCCCGACCGCGATCCACGTCGCGGCGGCGCTGGCGGTGGCGCAGGCGGTGCTGCCGTCGCTGCGGCAGTTGCGCGACACGCTGGACGGCAAGGCCACCGCGTTCGCCGACATCGTCAAGATCGGCCGCACCCATCTGCAGGACGCCACCCCGCTGACCTTGGGACAGGAATTTTCCGGCTATGTGGCCCAGCTCGATTTCGCCGAGCATATTATCCAGGCGGCACTACCGCCGCTGTTACAACTGGCCGCCGGCGGCACCGCCGTGGGCACGGGCCTGAACGCGCATCCGCAGTTCGCCGGGCGTATCGCCGCCGAGCTGGCCGAGCGTACCGCGCTGCCGTTCGCCAGCGCCAGCAACAAATTCGCCGCGCTGGCCGCACACGACGCGCTGGTGGCGGCGCACGGCGCGCTGAAAACCCTGGCCACCGCGTTGATGAAACTGGCCAACGACGTGCGCTGGATGGCCTCCGGTCCACGCTCGGGCCTGGGCGAACTGTCGATTCCGGAAAACGAGCCTGGCAGCTCCATCATGCCGGGCAAGGTCAACCCGACCCAGTGCGAGGCGCTGACGATGCTGTGTTGCCAGGTGTTCGGCAACGATGTCGCGATCACGCTGGGCGGCGCATCGGGCAATTTCGAGTTGAATGTGTTTAAACCCTTGATTGCGCACAACTTCTTGCAAAGCGCGCGCCTGCTGGCCGATGGCATGCGCAGTTTCGACCGCCATTGCGCGCATGGCATCGAAGCGAACCTGGAGCGCATCGGCGAACTGATGGCGCGCTCGCTGATGCTGGTGACGGCGCTGGCGCCGCACATCGGCTACGACCGCGCGGCGCAAATCGCCAAGAAGGCGCAGCACGAGGGATCGACGCTGAAGGAGGCGGCGCTGGCGCTGGGCTTCGTCACTGCCGAGCAGTTCGAGCAATGGATCGTCCCGCTTGAGATGACGCGGCCGGGTTGAGCGGCGTGGCAGGCGGCCGATTGCCCGCCGCGGCGCGCGCTCAGGTACACTGCGCGCCGAGCCGGCGACATCGCGCTACAGTTGGAACCAACCCGTAATGATGCAACAGAGGAAAGACATGCAAAGAGTAAGCTTTGACCTGACGTCGGAATATATTGAACTGAACCAGTTGCTGAAGCTGGTGGGGCTGTGCGACAGCGGCGGCGCCGGCAAGGTGCTGGTGGCCAGCGGCGTGGTCTGGATCGACGGGCAGCAAGAGTTGCGCAAGACGTGCAAAATCCGTGCCGGGCAGAACGTCAGCGTCGGCGATGTGCGCATTAGCGTCGTGGCGGCTTGACATTGGCGTAACGCAAGCAATTTCCCCAAGTAGATCTTGCGCTTAGGAAATAACCGTTTAAGCTGGAAAAAATGCACGGGCTTTCTGCGAATTTGCGCCTGATCAAATTCGTCCCGTCGTTGTTGTTTATATTATAAGTTAGTATATCAACCAGCTTGAAGGGGGACGCAATGGACAGTCCTGAACAAATCCACACCCAGGAACGCCTGATCGGCGATTTGCGTCTGGTAATCGAGAACGCTGAAGAGTTGCTGAAAAACACGGATCAGTACACCGGCGCGCTGTATCAACACGCCCGGGCCAAGCTGGTGGTGGCCTTGCAGGCCGCCTCCGAGGAGTTGGTCCGCTTCGAAGAAAGCCAACTCAACCGTATGATGGCGGCGACCCGCGTCGCCAACGAACTGTGGCATGACGACAGCGGCGAAGCGCGGCTGCTGCGCGCCTTCCAGCAGGCGCGTCCGGGCTGAGCGCCGCGACCCGCCACCCTGCCCGCCCGACTGTCCACGTTGCCCAATCGGCCCGAGCCTGGTCTGCGCTCAGCGCTTCTTGCCGAGAACACCGTCCAAGGAGAAGCGCCCCGCCCCGAACGCCGCGATCACCAGCAACAGCGCACCCCAGTAAAAATGGTCGTTGATGGCGGCCGGGCAGTCGAAGGAAAACAGCTGCGGGTAGGAAATCACCGCCATCGCATTGACCAGAAACAGCCCCAACGCCGCCGGACGCGTCAGCAAGCCGGCGAACAACAGCACCGGCAGCGCCAGCTCGCCCGCCGTGCCCATCAGCGCCGCCACTTCCGGCGACAGCAGCGGTACGTGGTATTCGTCGCGAAATAGCGCCAAGGTCGCACTCCAGTCGCCGATTTTGCTCAGCCCCGCCTTGAGGAATTGCGCGCCGACATAAAAGCGGATTAGCAGACTCAGCAGGGAGCCGCCCCAGTCGGCGATAGCGGCGTCGAAGCGGGTGGAAAGTTGGTGGTAGCCGAGTAGCGTTTTCATTGTTGTTTGGCCTAATTTAAGGGTGAACCGGACAGCTCAGTGCGCGCAGACGATCTCGACCACGACCGCGTGCGCTATCCAACGTGCGACACTGGCGCCGACGTCGAACGCCTCGTCGATGTCGAAGGCGGCGTCGAGCGCGGCGCCGAAGTCGCCGCCGCCGCCCAGCAGCGCCAGCGCCGCATGCTCGGCCTTGCCCAAGGGCAGCACCTGGGTCTTCCATAGCGGACGCGCGACCACGGCGTAGCTGTCGGCCCGCATCTGCTGCGGAAACGCCGGCGCGGCGTCGCCTTGGTGAGCCAGCCACAACGGTACGACCGCCCACTCCGACGCCAGTAACGTGCACGCCGGATGCAGGCGCAGCCGCGCCGATTCCATACGCTGCGGCCCCACCGCGGCGAAATCGGCGGCGCCGACAGCGGCCGCGTCGGCGCTGTAATACGCCCGGTGCAAGGCCCATTCCAGCCGCGCCATGTCCGGCAGGTAAGGCAAGTGGGCGACATGCGGAAAATCGCCCAGGAAATTAGCGAAACGCGCGCCGAAGCGGTTCAAGTCGCCGCTGTCGGACGGCTGCGCCAGCCCGTAGGCGCGCGCCAGGCCGCCGAAGAACTCCTCACCCACCAGCATCTGCAGCACCGGATAGGCGTGCGCCAGGGTCTTGGTCCACGTCGCCGTCAAATTGCCCCTGTACAAGGCAAGGCGGTGTGCATTGCCCTCCCCCCGGCATTGCGCCAGGGCCGGCTCCTGTTGCGCCACCGTCAACAGGGCGGCGGCGAAACTTTGCTGCCCGGCGGCAAGAACGGCGCTGGCCGGGCCGCGCCCGGCGGCTGGCGCCGTGGCCGCGCCGGCGCGCCGCGCGGCCGGATAGTCGGCGGCCAGCGCGGCAGCCTTGCGCGCCTCGCCCAGCAGCACGTCGAGCGTGGGAATATCGGTGTCCCACTCGATCAAGGTCGGCACTCGCCCAAAACGTCGCAGGGCCGCCTGGTACAGCTCCCAGACCGGCGCGGCGACGGTGTCGCCGTGGTGGTCGATCACCGCCCGCGGCGTGACCAGATGCCCTGCCAGGTGAATTTCGCCGACGCTGCCGACGGCGATGGCTCCCAACGCCGCCAGCGCGTCTTCGCCGTGGTTGCACTGGTTCACATACAGATTGTTCACGTCCAGCAGCAGGCCGCAGCCGCTGCGCCGCGCCAGCGCCGCCATGAACTCGGCCTCGCTCATCGCATCGTCGTGGAAACGCAGATAAGTGGACACGTTTTCCAGCAGAATCGGCCGCTTCAGCCGTTCCTGCACCCGCCCGACCCGCTCGCACAGCAGCGCCAGCGCGGCCTCGCTCAGCGTCAACGGCAGTAGGTCGTTGAGCTGGCGGCCGTCGACCGCGCCCCAGCACAGGTGCTCGGACACCAGCGCCGGTTCACACCGCTCGACCAGGCTGGCGACCCGCTCCAGGTGCTCTTCGGAGAAACCGCGCGCCGAACCGAGGCCCAGGCCGACGCCATGCAGGCTGATCGGATAATCGTGTCGCAACTGCCACAGCACGTGCCAGTCCCAACCCGCCTGGTCGAGATAGTTTTCGGTGTGGACTTCGAGCCAGTCGACGGCTGGCCGCTGCTCGATGAACTGCCGGTAATGCGGGGTCCGCAATCCCACTCCTGTGCCTATCAATACGGAAGTATCTGGCATTGGCATGACCCCGTGGTTAAACGACAACGCCGATTACTTCGGCGCGGTCAGCTTGCCGCCGGCTTTTTCACAGGTACCTTTAGCAACATATTTCCACTCGGTGGCGGCCATGTCGGTTTTTCCCTGGCCGGCGCAGGAATGCGAACCGTTGGACGGCGCGCAATCGTTTTGACCGGCCTTGGCGACGCCGAAGCACTTTTCCTTGTCGCCGGTGGCGGAGGCGGAGGCGGCGGCCGTGGCGCTACCGACGCCGGCGGCGCAAACGGTGGCGAGGGCGGCGGCGATCAGGGCTTGACGTTTGTTCATGGTATATCTCCAATGTAGTAGTCGAATGTTTATGAATGGAAGCAAAGATTTTTGCAACTGAAGTATAGTCGTGGCGGCTCGCCCATCCTTACACAAGAAATTGAATATTCTCGCGATTGCATCCCCACTAGGCGGCGACGACACAGCGATTCTACTGAGTTTGGCTTGGAAAAGCTGATGTCCCGTACGATATTTCGGCGTGAGGGCGTCGGCAAACGGCCTACTCGACACGCGATCGCGCCGGCCCGGCGGGCGTTTTGTTGAGTCGAACAAGGGGAAGGGACGACGATGGTGTCGCTGGCCGCGACGCCGCGACGCCCCGGGAAAGGGGCGCTGGATGCACGGCGGCTCGCTTCTAGTGCTACGGCAAGACTTACGCGGTGGTGTTGATTCTGCTGCCCAGGTGCGCAGGCAGGTTCGGCACCGCCGGTATCGCTTCGATCAGCGCGGTCGCCGTCGAACTCTGGATATCTTGCGCTTTCTTTAACACTGCCATGCCAACCGCTTGCTTGGTGCCCGTATCCGCAAGTCCTGTTGCCAGCTGGGCAATACCGGTGATATCCATACTGTTCTCCAATGAAGGTCTAACGGAGTTAACGGGCGCTCCGGCAAATACTTTAGCCTTCCCTGGACGACGCCGGCAAATTCCTGGCCTTGCTCAACAACCAAGCCAGTACCTGCCGCGGCGCGTTCAGGTCGAGCCAGCTCACGCCGTCGGCCAAGTCGGCCGGCGCCGGCACGTCGGAGGCGACGGCGACAATGTGCGGATCGCGCAGGTACAGCGGCGCCTGCCCCATTGCCGGCCGGAACACTTCAAGCTTGGCGATCGGCGTCGACTTGAAACCTTCGACCAGGGTCAGGTCGGCCGGCGCCAGGCGGGCGATCTGTTGCGCCAGCGTCGGCTCCGGCGCGCCGCGCAATTCATGCACGATGGCGTAGCGGAACGGCGACGCCACCAACACCTCGGCCGCGCCAACCATGCGCAGCCGGGCGCTGTCTTTATGCGCCGGCTCCAGCACCAGGTCGTGGTGGCTGTGCTTGATAATATTGACGCGCAAGCCCTGCGCCGCCAGTTGCGCCACGAGAAATTCAAGCAGCGTGGTCTTGCCGCTGCCCGAATGGCCGACCACGCCAAACACTGGGCCGGCCTGGATGGGAATTTCTCGCTGCATCGCTCAACCTCTTCGCCTTCGGTAAGAATGGCGCCATTATACGCAGCCATGGCCGAGGGGAAAGGTAGCCGACGTGGCGAGACGGCTTCAGGGGTCGCGCGCGAACACGTCGTTGCGCTGGCCGCGGGAGGTGAAACCCAGCATGCCCAGCCCGATGAGCAACAGGCAGTAGGGATTGGGCACCTGTGCAAGGGAGGCGGACTGCGGCGCAGCGCCCGCCGCCTGGCGCCGCGGCGCCGCATTGGCGCCGGCGGCAAGGCGGCCGCCGACGCCATCGGAGTCCGGCGCACCAGTGGCCACAGACACAGCCGCAAAAGCCATGCCCCGGCCCCCCGTGTCGATCAGTTCGACGCCTTGTGCGTTGCCCATGCCCCAGCAGGCCGCAAGGCACACCAAGGCCATTTTCTTCGTCAACATAAAAATCCCCTGCCGTTTTAGCGATGTATGTAAATTAACAGTTTTACATGACAGCAAAATGACAAGAAAATATATTTAAACCAATATTTCCATGCGCTTTACTTCGCGCCGGCGGCTTCAGGGGAATGGGAGGGTTGCTGCGCCGACTTGTCGCGCCTCTTGCGTCTTTTGGCGAGCGACAGCGGGGCCGCCTTGCCGTTCGCCGCCAGCGCCTTCTTCGACGTTTTCGCGATGTGTTTGTCGGCCGCGATCGCGCCCGCCTCTTCGACCGACAGCGTGCTTGCGGCGTCGGCGGTAGCGGCATCGCTGGCCAGGCCCGCGCCCCAACTTTCCACATGCCACGCGGCCCACTGGGCGATGGCACTGTCGGGCATGAGCGGCGCCGGGCGCGCCTGCGACTCCGACAGCAAGGCGCCGACATGCGCCGCGGCGTTGACCCGCCGCCCCATGTCGGGTATGTCGCCGTTGTCCGAGCGACAAAAGCGCATAAGGATGGTTTTGATGATCGAGGTATGGTCGAGCAGGCCGTGGTGCACGCTGGCCGGCGCCACCCACGGGCAAACCACCATGGCCGGCACGCGCACGCCGTATTGCTGAAAGGCCGGGTCGAGGTCTTGGGGGGGGGGGGGGGGGGAGGGGGGGGGGGGGGGGGGGGGGGTGGTGGGGGGGGGGGGGGGGAGGGGGGTGGGAAACACGAGACCAGGGGGAAGAAAAGGGGGGAAACGGGGGAAAAAAGG
>NZ_JBJXIB010000110.1:0-19932 GCF_046115965.1 Janthinobacterium sp. CG_23.3
GCATGCGGACCCCGCTCCTCTCTCCTCTCCTCCCCCCCCCCCCCCCCCCTCCCCCCCCCCCCTCCCCCCTCCCCCTACCCCCCCCCCCCCGCGCCGGCGGCGGCGCCGCCGCGCCGGCCCCGACGATGTCGACGCCGGCCGATTTTCCCAAGGTCGACAGCGGCGCCCAGAAGGCGCGCGACAACGACCGGCGCCAGATCCTGCTCGACGAACTGCGCGCCGAGGAGCAAAAACTGGCCGCGCTGAAGCTGGAGTACAACGGCGGCGAGCCCGAGCGCCATGGCAACGAGCGCAACTACGCCAAGTACCTGGAGCGGGTGGCGCAAATGAAGGACAACGTGGGCCGCGCCGAAAAGAACGTCGAGGCCTTGAAACGCGAGATCGCGAATATCCGATGACACTAGTTAACCACAAGCTGGCCGGCCTGGACATCCTGGCCTCGGCCGTGGTCTTGCTCGACGCCGAGGGCCGCATCAGCTACGCCAACGCGGCCGCCGAGAACCTGCTGGAGAGTTCGCTCAAGGCGCTCTCGCGCCAGAGGCTGACCTCGCTGTTCAGCAACCCCGACGAACTGGCCGGCATCTGCGTCCAGGCGCTCGAGCACAAGTTCGCCGACATGCGCCAGGACCTGACGCTGGAGCGGCCCGGGCGCGAGGCGCTGCACGTGCACAGCATCATCAGCGCGCTCGACGACGCCGCCGGCACCATCCTGATCGAGCTGCGCGAGAACGTCCAGCAGCTCAAGCTCGACCGCGAGGAGCGCATCCTCGACCAGAGCCAGGTCAACAAGGAGTTGATCCGCAACCTGGCGCACGAGATCAAGAACCCGCTGGGCGGCATCCGCGGCGCCGCCCAGTTGCTGGAACTGGAGCTGCCGGCGCTGCACCTGGGCGCCTTGCGCGAGTACACCCAGGTCATCATCAAGGAGGCCGACCGCCTGCAAACCCTGGTCGACCGGCTGCTGGCGCCGCACCGCCGCCCGCACATCGTCGGCGACGTCAACATCCACGAAGTGTGCGAGCGGGTGCGCAGCCTGATCCTGGCCGAGTTCCCCAGCGGCCTGAGCATCCGGCGCGACTACGACGCCTCGATTCCCGAGTTCCGCGGCGACAAGGAACAACTGATCCAGACCGTGCTCAACATCGCCCACAACGCCGCCCAGGCGCTGTCCGAGCGCATCGAGGCGGGCGACGCCGAGCTGGTTTTCAAGACCCGGGTGGCGCGCCAGGTGACGCTGGCGAAGGTGCGCTACAACCTGGCATTAGACTTGCATATCATTGACAATGGACCGGGCATCTCGCCCCAGATCCGCGACCGTATTTTCTACCCGCTGGTGTCGGGACGGGAGGGCGGCAGCGGTTTGGGGCTGACACTGGCGCAAACTTTCGTGCAGCAGCATATGGGCGTGATCGAGTGCGAGAGCCGGCCAGGATATACCGATTTCAGGATCGTCCTGCCGCTTCCCTAGGCGGCGCGGGGCGGCGCCTGGTCCGTATCCCAAATGAATCCATATTGCGGGACGCACATACACATGAAGCCAATCTGGATAGTTGACGACGACGAATCGATCCGCTGGGTGCTGGAAAAAGCGCTGGCGCGGGAAAACCTCGCCACCAAGAGTTTTGCCAACGCGCGCGACGCCATCGCCGCGCTGGAATTCGACACCCCGCAGGTGCTGGTGTCGGACATCCGCATGCCGGGCGCCTCCGGGCTGGACCTGCTGCAAACCGTCAAGGGCCGCTTCCCCGGCCTGCCGGTGATCATCATCACCGCCTTCTCCGACCTCGACTCGGCGGTCGCCGCCTTCCAGGGCGGCGCCTTCGAATACCTGGCCAAGCCCTTCGACATCGACAAGGCCGTCGAGCTGATCCGCCGCGCCCTCGACGAGAGCCTGCGCGAGACCAGCGTCGAGTCCGGTCCCAGCGAGACCCCGGAAATCCTCGGCCAGGCCGCCGCCATGCAGGAAGTGTTCCGCGCCATCGGCCGGCTGTCGCAGTCGAACGTGACGGTGCTCATCACCGGCGAGTCCGGCACCGGCAAGGAACTGGTCGCGCGCGCGCTGCACAAGCACAGCCCGCGCGCGCAGCAACCGTTCATCGCCCTGAACACCGCCGCCATTCCGAAGGACTTGCTGGAATCGGAATTGTTCGGCCACGAGCGCGGCGCCTTCACCGGCGCCCAGACCAGCCGGCGCGGCCGCTTCGAACAGGCCGAGAACGGCACCCTGTTCCTCGACGAAATCGGCGACATGCCCTTCGACCTGCAGACCCGGCTGCTGCGGGTCTTGTCGGACGGCCACTTCTATCGCGTCGGCGGCCACCAGCCCTTGAAGGCCAACGTGCGCGTCATCACGGCGACGCACCAGAACCTGGAGCAGCGCGTGCGCGACGGCCTGTTCCGCGAGGACTTGTACCACCGCCTCAACGTCATCCGCCTGCGCCTGCCCAGTTTGAGGGAGCGGCGCGAGGATATCCCTATTTTGGTGCGCCACTTCCTGGTGCAGAGCGCGCGCCAACTGGGCGTCGAGGCCAAGCGCATGAGCGAGGCGACGGTGCAGTTCCTCACCGGACTGGACCTGCCGGGCAATGTGCGCCAGCTGGAAAACCTGTGCAACTGGATCACCGTGATGGCGCCGGGCCAGAGCGTGGAAGTCAAGGACTTGCCGCCGGAACTGACCCAGGGGCACGAGGGCGGCGCCGCGCCGCCCGCGGCGCCGCTCGCCACCGCGCCCGAGGCCGCGGGCGCGCACGCGCCGGCCGGCGGGGTGGTGTTCGACGCCGCCGCGTCCGGCAACGGCACGCCGCCGGGCTGGCTCGGCCTGCTGGAGTTGCAGGCCGCCGCGATGCTCGCCGGCGGCCAGCAAGAGGTCATGGCGGTGCTGGGCCGGCAGTTCGAGTCGGCGCTGATCAAGACCGCGCTGCGCCACACGCACGGGCGCAAGAACGACGCCGCGGTGCGCCTGGGTATCGGCCGCAACACCATCACGCGCAAGATCGCCGAGCTGGGCATCGACGGCGCCAAGGACGACTAGCGCAGCGCCGGTCCAGGTCGCGCGCCGGCGCGTGTCGGCGCCGCCGCCGGCGGGCCGGCGCGGTCGAATGCCGCAAGCGGGTGCGCTATGACTACGCGCGGCCCGGCGTCGGCTGGCGCCGACGCGCATCCGACCCGCGGAAATTTACCGTAGCGGCCACGTCCCCCTCCATCTTGCACTGCGCAAACTTGCCGCGATCAGGTAAGCTCTCGGCTGCAGGGGCGGCGTGCCCCGTTTTTCATGGAAACAGTATGTTGATTAACTGCGTGGCCTACCAGGACGGCAAAAAACTGGCGGACATCCCGGTCGAGGCGATCAGCGATTTCGTCGAGCGGCCCGATTGCTTCGTCTGGGTCGCCTTGCTCGACGCCCAGCCCGCCGAGCTGGCCCAGATGCAGGAGGAGTTCTGCCTGCACGAATTGGCCGTCGAGGACGCCCGCCGCGGCCACCAGCGCCCGAAGATCGAGGAATACGGCGATTCGCTGTTCGCCGTGGTGCAGACGGTCGAGCTGGTCGGCGACGCGCTGGTGCTCGGCGAAGTCGACATTTTCGTCGGCGCCAACTATGTGCTGTCGGTGCGCGGCAGCCACAGCTCGCAGGGCTTCCTCGGCGTGCGCGCGCGCGCCGAGCGCGAACCGCACCTGCTGTCGAAGGGCTCGGCCTTCGTCTTCTACGCGCTGATGGACGCGGTCGTCGACCGCTATTTCCCGGTGGTCGACGCGCTCGAGAGCGAACTCGAACTGATCGAGGACCGCATCTTCGCCCGCGGCGCCGAGCGCGACAACATCGAGCGGCTGTACCAGCTCAAACGCAAGATCATGGTGCTGCGCCACGTCGTCGCGCCGCTGATGGAGGCCGTCGGCAAGCTGCACGGCGGGCGCGTGCCGGCGCTGTGCGGCGACACCCAGGAATACTTCCGCGACGTGCACGACCATTTGCACCGCATCAGCGGCACCCTCGACACCATCCGCGACACCGTCAGCACGGCGATCCAGGTCAACCTGTCGATGGTGGCGATCGACGAGAGCGAGGTCAACAAGCGCCTGGCGGCCTGGGCCGCGATCTTCGCCATCTTCACCGCCTTCGCCGGCGTCTGGGGCATGAACTTCGACGTCATGCCCGAGCTGAAGTGGAAATACGGCTATCCGGCGGCGGTGCTGGCGATGTTCTCGGTGTCGGGCTATCTGTACTACCGTTTCCGGCGCTCCGGCTGGCTCTAAAAAAACGCCGCGGCCGTGTCAATTACAACAACAGTAGGATGTACAATGACCGCATGGGCGCAGTGGCTTGCTCGCACCATCTTGTCCATCGGGCCGTCGCGGCCGCGCACCAAGGAAGATCCATGACAGACGAGATGTTGTTCGAAGACGACGAGGCGCCGCAGGCCAAGTGCGCCGCGCCGCCGCCGTGGCAGGTGATGATCGTCGACGACGAGGAATCGGTGCACCAGGTAACCCGGCTGGTGATGTCGGACTTCAGCTTCGACGGGCGCGGCGTGCAGTTCAGCAGTTGCTATTCGGCGGCCGAGGCCGGCGCCGCGCTGGCGCAGGGCGGCGACGTCGCGCTGATCCTGCTCGACGTCGTCATGGAGCACGAGCACGCCGGGCTGGACCTGGTGCGCTTCATCCGCGACGAGCTGCACAACCACAGCGTACGCATCGTGCTGCGCACCGGCCAGCCCGGCCAGGCGCCGCAGGAATACGTGATCCGCAACTACGACATCAACGACTACCGCGAAAAGACCGAACTCACGCACGGCAAGCTGAGCACCGTGTTCTACTCGGCGTTGCGCGGCTACCGCGACCTGATGCGCCTGCAGCGCGCCAGGGACGGCCTGCGCCGTTCGATCGAGGCGATCACCGCCGTCTGCGACGCCGACAACCTGCGCGGCTTTTGCTCGGCGGTGCTGGCCCAGGCCGGCGCGTTGCTGGGCCAGGACGGCGAGGGCGTCTGCGCCGGCCGCCTCGGCACCTTCGCCGCCGCCCGGCTCGACGACGGCATGCGCGTGCTGGCCGTCACGCCGGCCTACGCCGGCCTGGCGCCGCAGACCAGCCTGGACCATCTGCCGGGGCCGGTGCGCGCCGCCTTCGAGCGCGCAATGGCCGAGCGGCGCGGCCACCAGGGCGAGTTGCACCACCTGAGCTACCACCGCACCGGCGACGGCAACGAAAGCTTCCTGTACATGGCCTTCGCCGAGCCGATCGGCGCCGACGCGCGCGAGACGCTGGCCGCCTTCGCCGCCAACGTCGCCATCACCTATGAAAAACTGCTGCAGCGCGAAGAGCTCGAGGCGACCCAGGAAGCCACCGTGGCGATCCTCGGCGAGGCGCTCGGGCGGCGTTCGGCCGCGCCCGGCGCGCACGCCGAGCGGGTCGGCGCGATCGCCGCGATGCTCGGCGCCGCCGCCGGCATGGCGCCGGCGGCCGTGCGCCAGCTGCGCCTGGCCGCGCCGCTGCACGACGCCGGCCACTGCGGCGTGCCCGACGCCATGCTGCACGCGCCCGGTCCGCTCGACGCCGAGCAGTGGCAGCTGATGCGCCGCCATACGGGCATCGGGCGCGACATGCTGGCGCGCTCGCCGCGGCCGGTGCTGCAATTGGCGGCCGCCATCGCCCACGAACACCACGAGCGCTGGGACGGCGGCGGCTACCCGCGCGCGCTGGCCGGCGAACAGATCGGCCTGGCCGCGCGCATCACCGCCCTGGCCGACTTTATCGACGCCATGGTCAGCCCGCGCAGCTACCGCCAAGCCTGGTCGCTGGAACACACGCTGCGCCAGGTGCGCGAGGAAAGCGGCAAGCGCTTCGCGCCGGACCTGGTGGCGCACCTGTTCGAGCGGCTCGACTGGCTGCGCGCGCTGTACCTGCGCCTGCCGCCGGATTAATGTAGACGATTCAAGCTTTATACCGCCAATTCACGCGCGCTGCGCAGGAGCCTACGATGGACTTGAACACACCGGCCAAGCAGGCCGACCCCGACGGCGGCGAGCACCGCGCGCTGTTCGACGCCGACGAACGCCGCACCCTGGCCGAGGCGGCGCTGCGCTCGATCACGGCGTCGACCGCGCGCGCCCGCGGCGACGACTTCCTGCGCATTCTGGTGCGCGACCTGGCCCTGGCGCTCGACGTCACCTACGTCATCGCCGGGCGCGTCATCGAGCAGGCCGACGGCGGCGAGGGCATCCGCACGCTGGCGGTGTGGGGCGGCGCCGACTACCTGCCGAACATGGAATACAGCCTGCGGCACACGCCGTGCCAGGACGTCACCGACCAGACCATGTGCTTCCACGGCTGCGGCATCCAGGCCGACTATCCGCAGGACACGCTGCTGGTCGACATGGGCGCCGAGAGCTATATCGGGATGCCGATGATCGACACCGAGGGCAAGACGCTGGGCATCCTGTCGGCCATCGACACCAAGGAGATCGACGAGAACAAGCGCCTGCTGGCGTTGTCGCTGCTGTCGATCTTCGCCGCCCGCGGCGCCGCCGAGCTGCAGCACCAGGACCGCGAGGCGCTGCTCGAACTGAAGGTTGCGCAGCGCACCGAGGCGCTGCGCGCGGCCCAGGCCAACCTGGTCGAGCAGGAAAAGATGGCGGCGCTGGGCGCGCTGGTGGCCGGCGTCGCGCACGAGGTCAACACGCCGATCGGCGTGGCGGTGACGGCGGCGTCGGGGCTGAGCAGCTACGCCGACAAGCTGATCGCCACGCTGGGCGGCGACAAGGTCAGCCGCGCCGAGCTGGCCGAGCTGGCCGGCCGGCTCAAGGCCGCGGCCGGGCTGGTCGAGCAAAACCTGGCGCGCGCCGCCGAGCTGATCGGCAACTTCAAACAACTGGCGGTGGACCAGGCCAGCGAGCACGTCACCGAGCTGGCGCTGCGCGAGTATGTGCACGGCGTGGTGTCGGCGCACAGCCCGGAGCTGCGCAAGGCCGGCATCAAGGTCGAGCTGTTGATCGCCCCGGACAGCCGGGTGCGGCTGGCGGCCGGCAAGGTCTCGCAGGTGTTGTCGAATTTGTTGATGAACGCCGCCAAGCACGGCTATCCGCAGGGCGGGCCGGGGCTGGTGACGATTGCCGGCCGCGTCGACGCCGCCGACCCGGCCGCGGCGTGGCTGCTGCTCGACTTCGCCGACGACGGCGTCGGCCTGGCGCCCGGCATCCGCGAGCGCGTCTTCGAACCCTTCTTCACCACCAAGCGCGGGCAGGGCGGTTCCGGCCTGGGCATGCACATCGTCTACACCATCGTGCACCAGCTCGGCGGCCAGGTGGCGCTCGACGGCGGCGCCGGGCCCGGCTGCCGCATCCACGTGCGCCTGCCGCTGCCGCCGGCCTGAGCCGTCCGCGCCCGGCGCCACACGGCGCCCCGGCGCGGCCACTATGCGCATTGTTGTTGCGTATTGGCTACAATATTCATACGGTCATTTGATTTTTTGCAAAACATTCAATGTTTTTTTTAGGAATAACAGAATATTCGCCCAATTGCGGATTTTTTGATTTGCCGCCTCCCTTCGGCCTCCCCCGCGCCCGTCGCTTTCGCTCCATAATGGCCTCCGTGTAAGAAATGTTGAGCTTTTGGTCATTGTGTGCTGTTGCCGCAGCGACAACAGCCCGGCGTTTTACATCGTGCAGGCAGTGCAGATGATCGAATCCAGCCACCAATCCTGCTCCTCGGCCCCGCAGTGTGCTTCGGTGCGCAACGCCGGGCGGAACAATGGAATAGGCTTGAACCGATCATTCTCATTTTTGTTGATTATTTTTAGCAATTATTTGGAGTGTGGGACATGCAAAAAAGTATGATTGCCAAGGCCATCGCGTTGATGGGCTGTGTCGGTTTCGTCCATGGCGCCATCGCCGCCGAAGAAGTGGCGATGGAACGGGTCATCGTGACCGGTTCGAACATCAAGCGCACGGCCTCGGAAGGCACGTCGCCGATGCAATTGATCACCAAGAAGGAAATTCAGCAATCGGGCGCGGTCAGCGTGGCCGACCTGATGAGCAAGCTGCCTGCGCTCGGTTCGAGCAACCAGGTCGACGCCCGCGACGGCGGTTTCTCGAAGGGGCTGGCGACCGCGTCGATGCGCGGCCTGGGTTCGGCCTCGACGCTGGTGCTGCTGAACGGGCGCCGCATCGCCCCGAGCGCCTACGCCGATCCGAACGCCGGCCAGTCGACCCAGTACGACTTGAACTCGATCCCGCTGTCGGCGATCGAACGCGTTGAAGTGCTGAAGGACGGCGCCTCGGCCGTCTACGGTTCCGACGCGATCGCCGGCGTGATCAACTTCATCACCCGCAGCGACTACCACGGCGCCGAACTGTCGGCCGACACCAGCAGCGACGCGCGCGGCAATTTCGGCCGCTCCACCGTCAACGGCGCCTTCGGTTTCGGCGACCTGGACAAGGACGGCTACAACGTCTTCGGCTCGGTCGACCTGTCGCAACGCCAGCGCGCCTCGATCGACGACGCGCGCGGCGTGCGCACCGACGAATACCGCGCCATCCACGGCCGTCTGAGCAATTTCTTCAGCGGCGTCAGCGGCCACCCGGTGTTCTACAAGGAAGCGAAACCGGGTAGCGGCGTGTTCGGCACCTACGCCGGCGCCGACCTCGGTTGCGATCCATCGCAACTGCGCACCGGTTCGACCGCGCTGGTGCCGATGCGCGCCAACGATCCGCTGATCGGCAAAAAATTCTGCAATTTCGACAACGCGAATTTCGAAGACGCGCAAGGCCAGAGCGACGCCGCCAGCGTGCTGTTGCGCGGCGAGTTCAAGGTCTCGTCGACGCTGACCGCGTTCAGCGAAGCGACCTACAATCGCTCCAAGCTGCAATACAGCGGCTCGCCGCGCAGCATGAGCGGGCGCGTGCTGACCACGGTGTTCCCGGCCCAGGGCGCCGGTACACCGTTCCAGCCGATTTTGCCGGTGGGCCATCCAGACAATCCGACCAACAACAGCGCCAAACCGCAGCGGGTGGCGGTGGCCTACCGCTTCACCGACAGCATCGGCGGCAGCGAAAACACCAACTCGGCAACGCGCCTGCTGGCGGGCTTGAAGGGCAGCAACTTCAACTGGGACTGGGATACCGGCCTGCTGTACAACAAGTCGGAGCGCTCGCAGATCAGCAACGGTTTCGTCCATTTGCCGACGATTGAAAAGCTGTACAAAAACAACGTCCCGTTGGCAACGATCATCAAAGACCCCAACCTGATCCGCAACGTCACCCTGGACGGCGACTCCACCATCACCCAGTGGGACTTGAAGGGCGCGACCGAATTGGGTTCTTTGCCGGGCGGTAAAATCGGCTTGGCCGTGGGCGTCGAAGCGAAGCACGAAACCATGTCCCTGCGTCCCGATCCGCTCAGCGTGACGGGCCAGATGGTCGGCATCGCCAACACCTTCGCCGAGGCGTCGCGCAACGTCGGCTCGACCTTCATCGAATTGCGCACGCCGTTCTTCAAGTCGCTGGAAATGGAATTTGCCGGGCGCTACGACAAATACCAGGGCTTCAAAGGCAAAGTCACGCCGAAGGTCGGCGCGAAATGGACGATTCTGCCGAACCTGGCCGTGCGCGGCACCTATTCGACCGGTTTCCGCGCGCCGTCGCTGACCCAGATGGTCAACGGCAGCACCCAGTACTTCGTCAACAACTACGTCGACAAGCTGCGCTGCGATAAGCCGGGCGCCGACACGCTCGATTGCAACCGCAGCTTCTCCGGCATCGCCGCGGCCAATCCGGACTTGAAGCCGGAAACCGCCAAGAGCTTCACGCTGGGACTGGTGTACTCGCCGATCAATTCGATCGACATCTTGCTTGATTACTACAGAATCAAGAAAGAGAAGGAAGTCGACCTGATCTCGTCGGCCACCGTCATCGACGATCCGGCATACGCGAAATACGTCAGCCGCAACCAAAACCAGGGTACCTGGTTGCGCGACGCCAACGGCGTGCTGATCCCCAACTCGGGTCCGTTGATCAGCGTGCAAACGCCTTACATCAACGCCGGCCGCACCGACACCAGCGGCCTCGATCTGGAATTGGCAATGCGCAACTCGCTGGGCCAGTACGGCAAGCTGAGCAGCCGCCTGAACGCCAGCTACATGCTGTCGTACAAAAAGGCCGGCGGCGCGAACGACCCGGCGTATGAACTGGTCGGCACCAACGGCGCCGTCAGCAACGACACCACCAGCGTCGGCGACCTGCCGCGCCTGAAAGGCAGCCTGTCGACCAACTGGTCGTTCGGTCCGCACAGCCTGACCGGCACCGTCAACTACATCGGCGGCGTGTCGCTGATCGCCCGCTACGCCACCGACGAGGAGACCGGCAAGGTGGTTGCCTACGAGAAGCCGTATTGCGAATACGGCCGCGCCGCCAGCGTGCCGCTGTACGCCAAGGACCACGCCGACTGCAAAGTCAGCGCCTGGACCACGGTCGACATGGCCTATAGCTACGCCTACTCGAAACAGCTGACGATGGGCTTCAACGTCCAGAATTTGCTGGACTCGAAGGCGCCGTTCGATCCGAACTCCAACACCACGCAGATTGGCGGCTTCAACGCCAGCATGCATAGCGGCAAAGGTCGTTACTTCACCGCCAAGGCGAACTACAAGTTCTAAGCCCCCGTTCGCCAGCGGCGCGCCGGTCCGGGCGCCGCCCGACGTAAAAAAAACGCCGCGATCTTCGCGGCGTTTTTTTTCGTCCGGGGCCGGCGCGCCGCTAGCCGGCGGCCATCGCCAGCGCCACCGCCTCGGCCACCTTGATGCCGTCGACCGCCGCCGACAGGATGCCGCCGGCGTAACCGGCGCCCTCGCCGGCCGGGAACAGGCCGCGCGTGTTCAGGCTTTGCAGGTCGTCGTCGCGGCGTTTGATGCGGATCGGCGACGAGGTGCGCGTCTCGACCCCGGTCAGCACCGCGTCGGCCTGGTAGTAACCCTTGATCTGCTTGTTGAACGCCGGGAAGGCTTCGCGCATGGCCGCGATGGCGTATTCCGGCAGCGCCGACGCCAGGTCGGTCAGGCGCACCGCCGGCTTGTACGACGGCGTCACCGAGCCGAACTCGGTCGAGGCGCGCGCGGCGACGAAGTCGCCCACCAGCTGGCCGGGGGCGTCGTAGTTGCCGCCGCCCAGGGCGAAGGCGCGCTCCTCCAGCTCGCGCTGCAGGGCGATGCCGGCCAGCGGATGGCCCGGGTAGTCCAGCGGCGTGATGCCGACCACGATGGCGCTGTTGGCGTTGCGCTCGTTGCGCGAATACTGGCTCATGCCGTTGGTGACCAGGCGGCCCGGCTCGGACGCCGCCGCCACCACGGTGCCGCCCGGGCACATGCAAAAACTGTACACCGAGCGGCCGTTGGTGGCGTGGTGCACCAGCTTGTAGTCGGCGGCGCCGAGGATGGGGTGGCCGGCGCTGGGGCCGAAGCGGCAGCTGTCGATCAGCGACTGCGGGTGCTCGACCCGGAAGCCGATCGAAAACGGCTTGGCCTCGATGTATACGCCGCGTTCGTAGAGCATTTCAAAGGTGTCGCGGGCGCTGTGGCCGATCGCCAGCACGACGTGGCGCGTGGCGATGCGCTCGCCGCCGGCCAGCGTCAGGGCGCGCACCTGGCCGCCGTCCTGGCCCGGCTCGATCTCGATGTCGACGACCTTGCTGTTGAAGCGGTATTCGCCGCCCATCGCCTCGATGTTGGCGCGCATCTGCTCGACCATTTTGACCAGGCGGAAGGTGCCAATGTGCGGTTTGCTGACGTACATGATCTCCTCCGGCGCGCCGGCCTTGACGAACTCGGTCAAGACCTTGCGCCCGTAGTGCTTCGGGTCCTTGATCTGGCTGTACAGCTTGCCGTCCGAGAAGGTGCCGGCGCCGCCCTCGCCGAACTGCACGTTCGACTCCGGGTTCAGTTCGCGCTTGCGCCAGAAGCCGAAGGTGTCGACGGTGCGCTCGCGCACTTCCTTGCCGCGCTCGAGGATCAAAGGGCGCAAGCCCATCTGCGCCAGCACCAGCGCCGCGAACAGGCCGCAGGGGCCGGTGCCGATGACCACCGGGCGTTCGCCGCGCGCCCCGGCGGCGGCGCGTTCGCCGCCGGCGACGAAGCGGTAGGCGGTGTCGGGCGCCGGCGCCAGGTGGGCGTCGTGCTTCAGGCGCGCCAGCAGCGCGGCCTCGTCGGCGACGGCGACGTCGAGCGAGTAAATCAGCACCACCGCGCTGCGCTTCCTGGCGTCGTAACTACGCTTGAAGATGGTGTAGCCGAGCAGCGCCTCGGCGCCGATGCCCAGGCGCGCCAGCACGGCGCCGGTCAGCGCCGCCTCGTCGTGCTCGAGCGGGAGTTTTACTTCGTTGAGTCGCAACATAATCAATATTTCCGAGAATTTCTGCGCCGGTCGTCGGACCGGCGGATAGTGTGAGCGGCGTGTGCGGGGTGAGCGCGCGGCGCCGGCGCCAGCCGCCAAGCGGGCGGGGCGCGCCAAAGACGCTATTTTACCTCCATCAAACGGCGCCGCCGGATCGCCGCGCGGCGGGCCCGTCGAGACCGCCCGTGCGCGTGGCGTTCGCGCCCGCGGAAAACGCTGGTTCCGAACTTTGCCGCTGTTTGTAGATGCATTTATGGTGCTTAATTTTGTGCGGGCCTGCACCGACTTGGTGAAGATAACGATTTACGTCATTGTGTGACAACCATCTGTTGTTTCTACGCATAAAGCAACGTGCTTAGTTGACAGTAAATGTTTCGATATGTTTCCATAGGTAGCTTGATCAGGCGGATTTTTGTATCGCGTCTGATCAGCTAGTCTGCTTACCGGCGGCTTGGGAAATAGGAAGAGGCCAGACTTTACTATCCTGTAATGCTACGTAATGAGTCCACAAACTTACACCAGCTTATCTATCAGAAAAGCATATAAATTGGGAAATCACATGTTTAGAAAAACAGTTTTGGCACGCGCCCTGACAATCGCATTCAGCTCGGCTGCCTTGGCCGCCGCGGTCGCACCGTCGGCCATGGCACAGGACGCCAATGGGGAAAAAGTCCAGCGCGTCATCGTGACCGGGTCGGCGATTAAGCGTGTCGACGCCGAAACCGCCGCGCCAGTCGAGATCTACACCAAGAAAGACATCCTGCGCACCGGTTCGACCACCGTCTCCGAACTGATCAAGAATCTGGCCGCCATCGATATCGGCGACGCCGGCGAACTAAGCTCGAGCTCGCCCGGGGGCTCGGGTACCAGCAACGTCAAGATGCGCGGTTTGAGCGAACGCAACGTGCTGGTCTTGCTGAACGGCCGTCGTTTGCCCACCAACGCCATGGCCGACGGCAGCGGCGCCGGCGCGGCCGTCGACGTCAACGTGATTCCCGTCAGCGCGCTTGAGCGCGTCGAGATCCTGAAGGACGGCGGCTCGGCCATCTACGGCGCCGACGCGGTTGCCGGCGTGATGAACTTCATCACCAAAAAGAATTACCAGGGCTTGGAAGCGAAGGGTTCCTACGGTCAGAGCTCGCGCTCGGACGCCAAGGAAAAGAACGCCAGCCTGGTCTACGGCGTCGGCGACTACGATCAATCCGGTTTCAATATCCTGGCCACGGCCGACGTCTTTAAACGCGATCCGATCTACCCCAAGGACCGCGAATTGACGCGCTCGGCCGATTTCCGCCGCTTCGGCGGCATCGACGGGCGCAGCGGCTATTCGCCCAACGGCAACATTGCTGGCGGCGGCCAGGAAGTGCCTTGCGCGCCAGAAGATTTGAGCAAGGGCGTCTGCCGCTTCGATTTCAACAAAACCTTGTTGACCACGATTAACGGCGCCGACCGCTTCAGCGGCATGTTGCTTGGTAGCGTGAAAGTGAGCGACAGCATCCGCGCGTTCGCCGAGCTGACCTATTCGGAAAACAAAGACCATTTCCTGGCCCACCCGGCGCCTGGCGTCTACACCAACCGGGCCGGCCAGGACGTCAACGGCCGCTTCATGCAAATGGGGCCGCGCACCACCGACCGCAAAGGCTCCTTGAGCCAGTTCGCCACCGGCCTGGAGGGCAACAGCCGCGGCATCGATTGGGACGTGGCGCTCGGCAAGGGCATCAGCAAGGTGAGCAACCAGGACAGCAACTACGCCCAGTCGGAAATGTTGGACGCGGCCATCGCCGCCGGCCTGATCGATCCGTCGAAAAACACCAACTCCGAAGCCGAGATCAACAAGTTCCGCCTGCGCCCGCACCGCGAAGGCAAGAACGAGATGACCTACCTGAACGCCAAAGCCTCGGCGCCCATCATGGACTTGGCCGGCGGCGCGCTGGCGTACGCGGTCGGTTTTTCCTACATCAAGGAAGCGCTGACCGACAGCCCCGACCAGAACCAGAAGGATGGCCTGGTGTTCGGCAGCATCCAACAGGCGGCGGTGAACGCCAGCCGCAAATCGAAGGGCGTGTTCGGCGAATTGTCGATTCCCTTCCTGAAGAACGTCGAAGCCCAGGTGGCTTTGCGTTACGACGACATCTCCAGCGTCGGTAAAAAAACCAGCCCGAAAGTGGCGCTGCGCTACCAGCCGTTGAGCACCCTGATGGTGCGCGCCTCGTACGCCGGCAGTTTCCTGGCGCCGTCGCTGAAGCAGATGTACGGCGCGGTCGAAGCCGGTGCCAACTCGACCGACGATACGCTCGTGTGCAACGCCTTCCCGACGTTGTCGGGCTCCTGCTCGAACTTCCCGTACAACGAAGTGACGGGTTCGAACAAGAACCTGAAGCCTGAAACGGGCAAGACCTACAACCTGGGCGTGGTGTTCTCCCCGGTCAGCGCCTTCTCGGCCGGCATCGATTACTTCCGCATCAACAAGAAGAATGAAATCGACACGCCGACGCTCGAGCAGGCGATCGCCGCCGGCACCCACGAGATCAAGGGCGGCGAGGCACGGGTTCTGATGAACCTGCAAAATCTGGCCTCGACGGACATCGAAGGCGTCGACGTCGACCTGCGGTACACCTCGCCGCAGACCGCCTACGGTAAATTTACCGTGCGCAACTCATCGACGGTGTACACCAAGATCGACAAGGTGGACAGCCCGGGCGGCGAGCGCCAGAGCGCCCTGGGTAATTTTGAGAGTCCAAAGTACCGCAACACGCTTACCGTTGGCTATGAAAACGGCGCCGTCAGCGCCGCGCTCATCGGCCGCACCACGGGCGATATGATCGATTCGGACAAACGGATCGAAAAAATCCCCGCCGGCACGCGCTCAATCGCCTCGCATACCGAGATCGACATGACCGGCCAGTACGCTTTGAACAAGAGCCTGACCTTCTCCGGCGGTATCAAAAATTTGTTAGACCGCATGCCTCCGTATAGCATCATGGGTTCGGGCAACCAATACGGTTCCCAGGGTTTCGCCAACTTGTACAACGTGCGTGGTCGTTACTTCTACGTCGGAGCAAACTACAAGTTCTTCTAAGTCGTATGGCAACACGCAAGGCTTGCTTCGGCATCCTTGCTTAGGCGTGTGTAAGAAATCCATTGGACATATTGGCGGCCACTGCGGCCAGCCAACAAGGACAGCATGTTTCGCATACGCCTCTTAGTCGATGCAAGCCGTCGAAACCGCACAGAATTCCGATTCTGTGCGGTTTTTTATTGGTGCACCTGGTAGGGATAGCGCCGCATCCGGGGATGCGGCGGGCGCTTCATTACATGCCACCCCACAAGGCGTTCAGCGCGGCCAGCGCGGCCAGGCCGGCCGTCTCGGTGCGCAGGATGCGCGCTCCCATCGACAGCGCCAGCGCGCCGTGCGCCAGCGCGGCGTCCTCCTCGGCGGCGCTGAAGCCGCCCTCCGGGCCGACCATCAGCGTGACGGCCTGCGGCGGCTGGTGGCGCGCCCAGTCGGCCAGCGACTGCTGGCCGCGCGGACTGAGAATGATGCGCCGGTGCATGTCCTGCTGGGCGATCCAGCGCTGGAAATCGTCCAACGGCGCCAGTTGCGCCAGCCGGTTGCGTCCGCTTTGCTCCGAGGCGGCGACGACGATGCCTTGCCAATGCGCGTGCTTTTTCTCGGCCCGCTCGGCCGACAGGCGCACCACGCAGCGCTGCGCCGACAGCGGCGCGATGCCGGACGCGCCCAGTTCGATCGCCTTCTCGACGATCCAGTCCATCTTCGACGCCTCCGGCAGCGCCTGCGCCAGCGTCACCGCGTAGGCCAGCTCGGTGTCGCGCGGCGCGAAGGCCTTCAGCTCGGCCGTCACGCGGCGCTTCTCGACGCTGGCCAGAACCGCCGTGTACTCGCCGCCCTCGCCGTTGAACAGGGTGATGGCGTCGCCCGGCGCCAGCCGCACCACTTGCACATGGTGGGCGACGGCCTCGGGCAGGGTGACGGTGGCGCCGATGGCGAGGGCGAGTGGGCAGAAAAAACGCGGCATGCAAAATCCTGGTGTAGAAGGGTGGGGGCGGCCCGCCCCGGGGGGGGGCGCCGGGCGCGGCCAAAACGGGGGAAAAGCGCGCAACAGGCATCAAAAACGCGCCGCTTTGCAGTGCAATTTTAATTCGGACACACTTGGTCTGGTAAAATACTTAGCTCAGAAAGTAGCTTGATCTACTGCAAACGAATTCAAACTCCGCGATCGACCACACCACGATGAAATCTACGCTCCCTACCACCAAAATGGCCAACGCGATCCGCGCGCTGGCAATGGACGCTGTGCAAAAGGCCAATTCCGGCCACCCGGGCATGCCGATGGGCATGGCCGAGATCGCCGTCGCGCTGTGGAGCGGGCACTATAGCCACAACCCGGCCAACCCGAAATGGATCAACCGCGACCGCTTCCTGCTGTCGAACGGCCACGGTTCGATGCTGCACTACGCGCTGCTGCACCTGAGCGGCTACGCGTTGAC
Source organism: Janthinobacterium sp. CG_23.3 (assembly GCF_046115965.1). Taxonomy (NCBI): domain Bacteria; kingdom Pseudomonadati; phylum Pseudomonadota; class Betaproteobacteria; order Burkholderiales; family Oxalobacteraceae; genus Janthinobacterium; species Janthinobacterium sp. CG_23.3. The sequence goes on from NZ_JBJXIB010000110.1 coordinate 16,881, forward strand.
GATGGACGACCTGCGCGCCTTCCGCCAGATGCACTCGAAAACCCCGGGCCACCCGGAAGTGGACGTCACGCCCGGCGTGGAAACGACCACCGGCCCGCTCGGCCAGGGTATCGCCAACGCGGTCGGCATGGCGCTGTCGGAGCAACTGCTGGCGGCCGAGTTCAACCGCCCGGGTTTCGACGTGGTCGACCACTACACCTACGCCTTCCTCGGCGACGGTTGCCTGATGGAAGGCATTTCCCACGAAGTGTGCGCGCTGGCCGGCACGCTGGGCTTGAACAAGCTGATCGCGCTGTACGACGACAACGGCATTTCGATCGACGGCAAGGTCGAGGGCTGGTTCACCGATGACACGCCGAAGCGCTTCGAAGCCTACGGCTGGAACGTCATCGCCGCCGTCGACGGCCACGACGTCGCCGCGGTCGACGCCGCCATCGCCGCCGCCAAGACCTCGGCCAAGCCGACCCTGATCTGCTGCAAGACCGTCATCGGCAAGGGTTCGCCGAACCTGCAAGGCGGCGACAAGGTGCACGGCGCCGCGCTGGGCGACAAGGAAATCGCCGCGGTACGCGAATACATCGGCTGGGACGCCGCGCCGTTCGAGATGCCGGCCGACGTCTACGCCGCCTGGGACGCGAAAGCCGCCGGCGCCGCCGCCGAAGCCCAATGGAGCGCCAGCTTCGCCGCCTACGCCGCCGCCTTCCCGGCCGAAGCGGGCGAGCTGACGCGGCGCATGAAAGGCGAGCTGCCGGCCGCGTTCGACGACGTGCTGGCCGCCGCCATCGCCGCCTGCGTCGAGAAAAAAGAAAACATCGCCACCCGCAAGGCCAGCCAGAACGCCATCCAGGCGCTGGCGCCGGCGCTGCCGGAATTCCTCGGCGGCTCGGCCGACCTGACCGGTTCCAACCTGACCAACTGGAAAGAGTGCGTCGCGCTGCGCTCCGGCCAGCCGGGCAACCATATCAACTACGGCGTGCGCGAATTCGGCATGAGCGCGATCATGAACGGCATCGTTCTGCACGGCGGCTATATCCCGTTCGGCGCGACCTTCCTGACCTTCTCCGACTACAGCCGCAACGCGCTGCGCATGGCCGCGCTGATGAAGCTGCGCTCGATTTTCGTGTTCACCCACGACTCGATCGGCCTGGGCGAAGACGGCCCGACCCACCAGTCGGTCGAGCACATCTCGTCGATGCGCCTGATCCCGAACCTGGACAACTGGCGCCCGTGCGACACCGTTGAGTCGGCGGCGGCGTGGGGCGCGGCGGTGAAACGCCAGGACGGCCCGTCGACCTTGATCTTCTCGCGCCAGAACCTGCCTTACCAGGAACGTTCGAGCGCGCAGATCGCCGACATCAGCCGCGGCGGCTACGTCCTGAACGACGTTGCCGACGCCAAGGCGATCCTGATCGCCACCGGTTCCGAAGTCGAACTGGCGGTGGCCGCGGCCAGCGCGCTGGCGGCCGAAGGCATCGCCGTGCGCGTGGTGTCGATGCCGTCGACCGACGTCTACGACCGCCAGGACGCCGCCTACAAGGCCGGCGTATTGGCCAAAGGCGTGCCGCGGGTGGCCATCGAGGCCGGCGTCACCAGCTTCTGGTATAAATATGTCGGCCTGGAAGGCGCCGTCGTCGGCATCGACAGCTTCGGCGAGTCGGCCCCGGCCGGCGTACTGTTCAAGCATTTCGGCTTCACCGTCGAGAACGTCGTGGCGAAAGTCAAATCCGTTCTGGCCGCATAATTTCTGTGACGGGCGCCGCGTATGCGGCGCCCTTGTGCTAAGTACCTCATTTTTTTAATCAGGAGCAAAGTATGACGATCAAAGTTGCAATTAACGGTTATGGCCGCATCGGCCGCAATGTCTTGCGCGCATTCTACGAAGGCGGCAAGAAGCAAGACATCCAGATCGTCGCGATCAACGACCTGGGCGACGCCAAGTCGAACGCCCACCTGACGCGCTACGACACGGCGCACGGCAAGTTCCCCGGCACCGTCACGGTCGAAGGCGACAACATGATCGTCAACGGCGACACCATCCGCGTGTTCGCGCAGCGCAATCCCGCGGAAATCCCGTGGGGCGAGCTGGGCGTGGACGTCGTGCTCGAGTGCACCGGCTTCTTCACCACCAAGGAAAAGGCTTCGGCCCATCTGGTCGGCGGCGCCAAGAAAGTCATCATTTCGGCGCCGGGCGGCAAGGACGTCGACGCCACCATCGTCTACGGCGTCAACCACGCCGTGCTGAAGTCGAGCGACACCGTCATCTCGAACGCCTCCTGCACCACCAACTGCCTGGCGCCGCTGGTCAAGCCGCTCAACGACGCCATCGGCATCGAAACCGGCCTGATGACCACCATCCACGCCTACACCAACGACCAGGTGCTGTCCGACGTGATGCACGAAGACCTGCGCCGCGCCCGTTCGGCCACGATGAGCATGATCCCGACCAAGACCGGCGCCGCCGCCGCGGTCGGCCTGGTGCTGCCCGAGTTGAACGGCAAGCTGGACGGTTTCGCCATTCGCGTGCCGACCATCAACGTGTCGCTGGTCGACCTGTCGTTCATCGCCAAGCGCGACACCACGGTCGACGAAGTCAACGCGCTGATGAAGGCCGCGGCCGAAGGCGCGCTGGAAGGCATCCTGACATACCAGACCGAGCCGCTGGTGTCGATCGACTTCAACCACAACCCGGCGTCGTCGAATTTCGATTCGACCCTGACCAAGGTATCGGGCCGCCTGGTGAAAGTATCGTCGTGGTACGACAACGAATGGGGTTTCTCGAACCGCATGCTGGATACCACGGTGGCGCTGATGTCGGCTAAATAAGCCTGCCATATCGCTGGAAAAAAACGCCCCGCGGGGCGTTTTTTTTCGTCCGCACAAACCGAGATATAAGCCCGGCTAGGAGTCTGCGCGGCAGAAACTGATGCAATCGGAATGGGGACGAGGTAAACTTGTCTAATGACGACGAGCTACCTCCCCTACAATCAGCATCAACAGATGCTGCTTCCCCATGCTTTGCAAGACTGGCTCCCTGAGGGGCACCTGGCCTACT
>NZ_JBJXIB010000111.1:0-19904 GCF_046115965.1 Janthinobacterium sp. CG_23.3
GGGGAGTGAGAAAGACAACGCGGCGAACCACCACCCTCCGCCAATGGACCAGGTGGGACATAAACCCAGGTGAACGGGCGGGAGTATGTCCCTCCCCCCCCCCCCGGCCCCGGCACGCATAAGTGAGGAATGGCATGCAATTACAGATCCGCAACCTGTCTAAGACTTACAGCAACGGCGTCGTGGCGCTCGACAATATTTCGCTGACGATACCCAGCGGCATGTTCGGCCTGCTTGGCCCGAACGGCGCCGGCAAGTCGACGCTGATCCGCACCCTGGCCACGCTGCAGGAGTGCGACGCCGGCTCGGTGTTTTTCGGCGAGCTTGACGTGCTCGACGACAAGGACGAGATCCGCCGCCTGCTCGGCTACCTGCCGCAGGACTTCGGCCTGTATCCGAAGGTGACGGCCTACGAGCTGCTCGACCACTTCGCCGTGCTCAAGGGCCTGTCGAACCGGGCGCGGCGGCGCGAGGTCGTCGACGCCCTGCTGCAGCAAACCAATCTGTTCGACGTGCGCCACCAGCGCCTGGGCGGTTTTTCCGGCGGCATGCGCCAGCGCTTCGGCATCGCCCAGGCGCTGCTGGGCGACCCGCAACTGATCATCGTCGACGAACCCACCGCCGGCCTCGACCCGCAGGAGCGGGTGCGCTTCCACAACCTGCTCTCCGACATCGGCGACGACAAGACCGTGCTGCTGTCGACCCACATCGTCAGCGACGTCGCCGACCTGTGCGCCAACATGGCCATCATCAACAAGGGCCACCTGCTGCTGTGCGGCCAGACCCAGCAACTCATCGACGACGTCAGCTGCAAAATCTGGGCGCGCTTCGTCGACAAGAAGGAGCTGGCCAGCTTCCAGCAGCGCCACGCCGTCATCTCGACGCGGCTGCTGTCGGGCCGCACCCTGATCCACGTCTACAGCGACGACGACCCGGGCGACGGCTTCGAGGAGGCCATCGGCGACCTCGAAGACGTCTACTTCGCCACCATTGCCGGGCGCCACCGCGCCGCGGCCAATTGCTAAGGGCCGCGCATGCTTGCGATCGCCCTGTTCGAAGCGCGCCAGCGGCTGACGCGGCTGTCGACCTGGTTTTATTTCGTCGTCTTCCTGCTGCTGGCGGTGCTGTGGATGGCCGCCGCCGGCGGCGTCTTCAAGGAAGCCTACGTCAGCTTCGGCAGCAAGGTCGCGCTCAACTCCTCGCGCAGCATCGCCCTCACCTGCAGCTTCCTCGGCTGCTTCGGCGTGGTGGTGGTGGCGGCCATGATGGGCCGCTCGGTGCAGGAGGACGTCGAGTACGACATGCAGCACTTCTTCTTCAGCGCGCCGATCAAGAAGCGCCAGTACATCTTCGGCCGCTTCCTCGGCGCCTACCTGGTGCTGGCGGTGGTGTTCTCCAGCATCGTGCTGGGCGCCTGGCTGGGCACCTACGTGCCCGGCATCGAACCCGACCGGCTGGGGCCGCAGCGCCTGGCCGCCTACCTGATCCCCTACGCCTTCACGCTGCTGCCGAACCTGTTCATTTTCGGCGCCATCTTCTTTATCCTGGCGGCGCTGACGCGGCGCATGCTGCCGGTGTATATCAGCAGCGTCGTGATGCTGATCGGCTACCTGGTGGCGCCGTCGCTGGCGCGCGACCTCGACTACAAGACGCTGGCCGCGCTGATCGACCCGTTCGGCACCACCGCGGTGATCCGCCTGACCGAGTATTGGCCGGTGGCCGAGCGCAACCTGCGCCTGGTGCTGCCGGAGGGCGTCTACCTGAGCAACCGCCTGCTCTGGTCCTCGTTCGCGCTGGTCGCGTTGATGCTGGGCTACCGGCGCTTCCAGTTCAGCGCCACCTTCGACGCCGGCCACGGCCCGCGCGTCGCCGCCGAGCCGGCGCCGGGCCCGACGGCGACGGCCACGCGCACCCGGGAGGCGCCCGATTTCAAGCAGCGCAAGCTGGCCCCGCTGCTGCTGCAACTGAGCTGGCTGAACCTGCGCGAAACCGTCAAGAACATTTACTTCGCCGTCATCGTGCTGGCCGGCGTGCTGGCCATGTACGCCAACGCGCTCGACATGGACGCCATCTGCGGCGCCAGCAGCTATCCGGTGACGGAACGGGTGCTGGAAGTGGTCAGCGGCGCCTTCGCCCTGTTCATGCTGGTCATCACCACCTTCTACGCCGGCGAGCTGGTCTGGCGCGAGCGCGAAAGCCGCATCGCCCAGATGTTCGACGCGCTGCCCGTCCCCAGCTGGCTGGCGCTGCTGTCGAAACTGTTCGCGCTGATCGCCGTGCAGGCGCTGCTGCTGGTCGCCGTGATGCTCTGCGGCATGTCGATCCAAATCGCCAACGGCTACTTCCTGCTCGACCCCGGTCTCTATCTACAGCAACTGTTTTTGGTGCAACTGCCCGGCTACGCGCTGGTGGCGGTGCTGGCGATCGCCCTGCAAAGTATCATCAACCACAAATTCGTCGCCTTCTTCGCGATGATCCTGTACTACGCCGCCACCCTCACCTTCGGCACGCTCGGCCTGGGCGACCCGCTGATCCTGTATGCCAGCACGCCCGGCTACGTCTACTCGGCCATGAACGGCGACGGCCACTTCCTGCTGCGCGAGCGCTGGTATCAGTTGTACTGGTCCGGCGCGGCGTTGGTGCTGAGCGTGCTGGCCCTGGTGTTTTGGCCGCGCGGCGCCGACGCCGACTGGCGCATCCGCCTGCAACTGGCGCGCCACGCGCTGACCGGGCCGGTGCTGCGCGCGCTCGGCCTGGGCCTGGCCGTCTTCGTCGGCACCGGCGCGCTGTTGTACTACAGCCAGCACGTGCTCAACGACGTCAAGTCGGCGTACCAGCGCGACGCCGACCACGCCAGCTACGAGCGGCAGTACCAGCGCTTCGCCGCCGCGGCGCAGCCGCGCATCACCGCCGTCAAACTGGAGCTCGACATGTTGCCGGAACAGCGTACCCTGCTCGCCAAGGGCCGCTACCAGTTGCACAACAAGAGCGGCGTGCCGATCAGCGACGTCTTCATCCAGCAAGACACCGGCGCGGCCATCCGCGCGCTGCGCTTCGACACGCCGGTGCACACCGGCCTGAGCGACAAGCGCCTGGGATTTTACAGCTTCAAGCTGCTCAAGCCGCTGGCGCCGGGCGCCACGCTGGCGCTTGAATTCGACCTTGAATTCGCCCCGCGCGGCGCGCTCGGCCTGGGCCAGGACACGCCGGTGGTCGGCAACGGCAGCTTCGTCAGCAACGCCGTGCTGCCGCACATCGGCTACCAGCGCCGGCTCGAACTGCGCGACCCGCGCGACCGCAAGCGCCACGGCCTGCCGGCGCAGGAGCGCGCGCTGGCGCGCAACGATCCGCGCGGCCTGGCCGACAACACCCTGGCCGGCGACGCCGACTGGATCAGCTTCGAGGCCACCGTCAGCACCAGCCCGGACCAGATCGCCATCGCCCCGGGCACGCTGGAAAACGAGTGGATCGACAAGGGCCGCCACTACTACCACTACAAGATGGACCAGCCTATCCTCAACTTCTACGCCTTCCAGTCGGGCCGCTACGCGGTACGCCACGAGCGCTGGCAGGACGTCGCCATCGACGTCTACCACCACCCCGGCCACGAATACAACCTCGAGCGCATCACCGGCGGCGTGCGCGAAGCGCTGGAGTACTACAGCAAGCACTTCGGCCCCTACCAGCACAAGCAGGTGCGCGTGGTCGAGCTCCCGCGCTACGCCAAATTGGCGCAGTCCTTCCCCGCCACCATCGCGCTCTCGGAGGGGCTGGGTTTTATTGCCAAGGTCGACGACAACAACCCGAAGGACATCGACTACCCGTACTACGTGACGGCGCACGAGCTCGCGCACCAGTGGTGGGGCCACCAGCTGGTGGCCGGCAACACGCGCGGCGCCAGCGTGCTCAGCGAAACGCTGGCCGAGTATTCGGCGCTGATGGTGATGAAGAAAAGCTTCGGCCCGCACAAGATGCGGCGCTTCCTGCGCTACGACCTGCACCAGTATTTGATGGGGCGCGCCGAGGAAAACAAGAAGGAGCTGCCGCTGGCCGAGAACGAAGACCAGAACTACATCCACTACCACAAGGGCAGCCTGGCGCTGTACCTGCTGCAGGACATCGTCGGCGAAGACAAGGTCAACGGCGCGCTGCGCACCCTGCTGGCGCGCCACGCGCTGGCCGGGCCGCCGTATCCGAGCGTGACGACGCTGATCGAGGCGTTGCGCCGGGTGACGCCGCCGGCGCAGGCCTACCTGATCGACGACCTGTTCGAGTCCATCGTGCTGTACGAGAACCACGCGCTGGCGGCGAGCGCGCGCAAGCGTGCCGACGGCAAGTACGAGGTGACGCTGAAGGTGCACGCGACCAAGGTGCGGGCCGGTGAACTGGGCGAGGAACGAGACGCGCCGCTGAAGGACCTGATCGACATCGGCGTTGACGACAAGGACGGCAACAGCCTGCTGCGCGAACGCAAACTGATCGCGCAAAAGGAGAGCACGTACACGCTCGTGGTGAGCGGCAAACCGGCCAGGGCCGGCATCGATCCGGACAACAAACTCATCGACCGCAAGCCGGACGACAACATGATCGGCGTCGAGTTCAAGCAGTAGCTTGAAAACAACGGCAAAAAACCGCGGTCAGACCTGAAGCTTTGACCCCGGGGTGACGCCGTTGCTGTCGTCAGGCGTGCGGCCGCGCCGTCAGGCTCAGGCAAACGCCCATTTCCGCCAGCATGTTCAAGTCGTCCAGCGAGAGATCGAAGCTGGCCGGCGCCGGCAGCGCGGCGCCGCCGTCCAGGCCGATCTTCAACTCGGCCACAATGCGCGACTCGGTAAACGAAATCCCGCGCGAGCCGCACTCGGCCAGGTAGGCGCGGATCGGCTCGAGCAGCAGATCCGGGCTGCCGACCGCGATAATGTCGACCGTAAAACCCGAGTCGAGGTGGATGCGGCCGTTGCCGCGCGCATCGCCCTTGAGCCAATCGCTGGCCGGTTCCGTCGGCAGCGCCTCGCGGATCGCCTGGAGCATACGGTCGTCGCCGTACACGGTTAAAGACGCCATGTTCATATCAGTTTGCCTCGTATCGTCCGGCGCCGCATCGGGTAGCGGCGCCACAAGCTGGGTCATCCGCATTGCAGCCCGTTCGCTGATAGCAGAACATTGCAATGACGGCCATCTGGTGAGTCTACGCAAGGATGGGCATTATGTATACCTGGCAACATCAGATAGACGGCCGCAGGTTTGCGCCCGCGCAAGGCGCGCGTCTGAAACGCTGAAACATCCCCTCTCACTTGCCTATTTAAAAACAGGTTCAATTCGGCCATAATTGTCCTCCCACTTCAAGGAGCCACGCGTGACCGCCATCCAGCCCGACCTGACCCCCTTCCTCGCCGCCAGCGACATCATCGACTATCGCGACGCGGCAATTCAAGACTTGGCGCGCAGCCTGCGCGCCGACACGCCGCCAGCGAGCGCCAAGCGCTGCTTCGACTGGGTGCGCGACCAGATCGAGCACAGCATCGACTACCAACGCGACCAGGTCACGCTGACGGCGTCGCAGGCGCTGGCCGTCGGCACCGGGCTGTGCACGGCGAAGAGCCACCTGCTGGTGGCCCTGCTGCGCGCCAACGGCATCGCGGCCGGATTGTGCTACCAGCGCCTGACGCTGAGCGGCCCCAACCCGCCGCATTGCACCCACGGCTTCGTCGCGGTGTGGCTGGAGGGCAGCGGCTGGTATCGCTGCGACGCGCGCGGCAACAGCAAGCCCGGCATGGACTGCCAATTTACGCCCGGCGTGGAGAACTTGGCCTATCCGGTGCAGTATGAAGGCGAGTGTATTTACCCGCAGGTGTGGGCGCAGCCATGGCCGTCGCTGGTGGAGGGGATGCGCGCGCTGGGGTCGATTGCGCAGTATCGCGCCACGCCGATCGACGCGACGCCGCCGGCGCAGTAAAAAACAGCGCGCCGGCGACCCCGTTGCTTGAAACGCAGCACACCACCCGGCGGGGAAGGCCTCGCTTACATCGCGTTACGCGCGCTCAAGGCCGCGCGCACGCCGGCGCCGTAGGCCGGGTCGGCCTTGTCGAAATGTCCCAACTGGCGCTGCAGGATGTCGGCGTCGACCTGGCTCAGCGGCCCGGCCAGGTTGTCGAACAGGTTCTGCCTGCCCTGCTGCGTCAGTACGCGGAACAGGTTGCCGGCCTGGGTGAAGTCGTCTTCCACGCCGCGGCCGTCGTAGCGGGCGGCGCCGCCTTCCAGCGCCAGCGTCGGCTCGCCGTGGCCCAGCCCGACAGGATTGCTGCCGGCCGCTTCCACCGTCGCGTAGTTGGGCGCGGCGCCGCCGTTGTGGATCGCCATCGCGCCGTCGCGCTGCTGGTTGTGGAACGGGCAGCGCGCCGCGTTCACCGGCAGGTGCTGGTGGTTGGTGCCGACCCGGTGCAGCGCGGCGTCGTGGTAGGCGAACAAACGCCCCTGCAGCATTTTATCCGGCGAGTACCCCATGCCCGGCACCGCGTTGGAAGGCGAAAACGCCGCCTGCTCGACTTCGGCGTGGTAGTTGTCGGGATTGCGGTTCAGTTCGAACACGCCGACCGGTTTCAAAGGGAAGTCGCCGTGCGGCCAAACCTTGGTCAGGTCGAAAGGGTTCCAGCCGGTGCGCGCCTCCCACTCGGCCAACTGGGCCTCGGTGGCCACTTGCAGCTTGACGTCCCAGCGCGGGAAATCGGCCTTGCCGATGGCGCCGAACAGGTCGCGCTGGGCGTAGTCCGGGTCGTCGCCGGCCAGGCGCCCGGCCTCTTTCGCGCTCAGGTTCTTGATGCCCTGGCGGGTCTTGAAGTGCCATTTGACGTAGACGCGTTCGCCCCTGTCGTTGATCAGGCTGTAGGTGTGGCTGCCGAAGCCGTCCATGTGGCGGAAGCCGTCCGGCGTGCCGCGGTCGGAAAACAGCATCGTCACCTGGTGCAGGCTTTCCGGCGCCTTGCTCCAGAAGTCGAACATCATGTTGGCCGACTTCAGGTTCGATTGCGGGTCGCGCTTCTGGGTATGCACGAAGTCGGGGAATTTGATCGGGTCCTTGATGAAGAACATCGGCGTGTTGTTGCCGACCAGGTCCCAGTTGCCTTCTTCGGTGTAGAAACGCAGCGCGAAGCCGCGCGGGTCGCGTTCGGTGTCGGCGCTGCCGCGCTCGCCGCCGACGGTGGAGAAGCGCGCGAAGGTCGCGGTCTGCTTGCCCACTTCGCTGAACAATTTGGCCTTGGTGTAGCCGCTAATGTCGTGGGTGACGGTGAAGGTGCCGTAGGCGCCCGAGCCTTTGGCGTGGACCACGCGCTCCGGGATGCGCTCGCGGTTGAAATGCTGGAGTTTCTCGATCAGGTGAAAATCCTGCAACAGCAACGGGCCGCGCGCACCCGCGCTGATCGAATTCTGGTTGTCGGCGACGGGAATGCCCGATGCGGTGCTGATTGGCGGTTTCTGACTCATGGCTTGTTCCTTCGTTGTTGTCATTCGGATATAAGGATACTAAGCAGTACGGAGGAAAAGGTAAAGCCAATTACTTATATGCACTCGATAGCTTTTACAAATGAAAAAATAAAAGGCCGTGCGTCGCGGCGCGGCACGCTTGGTCTTTTAACTATCTGCGGCACAGCGCAGCTGGCCGAAGGTGTAGTGCGGTGTCGCTATGGCCGCCGCCGCCGCTGTCGCTACCACTTCATTTCGCCCTTGGCGACCTTGGCGCTGGTGCTCAGCGCCGCGTCCAGGCCGGCGTCCGGATACTGCCGCTTCATGTCGGCGATCAACTCGGCCGAGTTGGCGGCCTTGGCGGTGGCCGCCTCGAAGCGCACCAGATAGTCGCGGGTGTAGGCGATGCTCTGCGGTGTCAGCGCGGCGCCCACCTTGAAGTGGCCGGGCACCACCGTCACAGGCTTTAGCGCGGCGATGCCGGCCAGCGTGCCGAGCCAGTCCTGGCGCGACTGCGCGCTCTGCGTGTCGGCGGTCCACACGTGCAGGTCGTTGAACAGCACCACGCCGCCGACTACCGCTTTGATCGAAGGAATCCATACGTAGCTACGCTCCGGCGACGGACCCGAGATCGTCAATGTCTGCCCTTCCAGCGTAATCTCGTTGCCTTGCAGCGGTTCCGGCATGACGATGCCCCGCGGCGCGTTCTGCTTCAGGATCGGCCCCCAATAAGCGACCTTGGCCGTGGCTTTCTTTTCCATCGCGGCGATGGTCTGCGGCGTCGCGACAATCTTGGCTTCGGGGAAGGCCGCCTTGACGACGTCCAGGCCGAAGTAGAAGTCAGGGTCGCCGTGGCTGATATAGACCGTGGTCAGCTTCTTGCCGCTGGCGCGGATCTGCTCGACCAGTTTGAGCGCTTCGCCGCGGGAGAACTGGGCGTCGATCAAGACCGCGTCGGTCTTGCCGCTTACCAGCACTGAGGCCACCGGGAAGATCGCCGCCTCGCCCGGATTGAACACTTCCAGCTTGAGTGGCGCCGGCGCGGCGGCCGAGGCCGGGGCCACGCCGACAACGGCAGCGGCGACCAGTGCGGCGAACAGGGTGCTTGGCTTGAACATGATAGAGACCTTTGCGATGTGATTGGAATGAACGCATCTTACGTTGCTTAATCCGCATGAAATACGGGGAAAAGTGCAATGGTTAATTGCTTCATTCGGATGAATGCAAGCGTGAAGGTGTAGATCGGCTTAGGCCGAACGGCGGCCCGGTAGCGGATTTTCCGCGGCCACCGGTGGTCGGGCCAGCCGCCCTGGTCATCGGCGTGTCATAAAGTCTTGTTACATTCGCAGCTTTTCACAGCCCGGATCAAGCACATGACACGCAGACACCTCACCGCCGCTGGACTCAGCGTCGCTATCACCATGATGCTGGCCGCCTGCGGCAGCGATACCAAGAAGGAAACCGAGGTAGTCGCGGAAGCGCCCAAGAACGTCATTTTCTTCCTCGGCGACGGCATGGGTATGACCACCATGACCGCCGCGCGCATCTACGCCGTCGGCGAAGACGGCGAACTGACCATGGACACGCTGCCGGAAACGGCCTTCGTCAAAACCTTCTCGAACGACGCCCAAGTGACCGACAGCGCGCCGTCGATGTCGGCCTATATGACCGGCGTCAAGATGAACAATGAAGTGCTGTCGATGTCGCAGGACACCAAGGCGGTCGACCCGATCGCCGACGCCAACGGCAACAAGCTGGGCAACAACTGCGGCGCCGCCAACGGCAAGCCCGCCACCACGCTGCTGGAACTGGCCAAGGCCAAGGGCCTGTCGGCCGGCGTCGTCACGACCACCCGCGTCACCCACGCCACGCCGGCGGCGACCTATTCGCACATCTGCCACCGCGACCTGGAAAACGATATCGCCACGGCCATGGTGCCGGGCGGCGCCGGCTACAACAGCGCGCTGGGCGCGACCGGCCTGGACGTCGTGCTGGGCGGCGGCAAGCAGTTTTTCACGCCGTTCAAGGACGGCGGCAAGCGCGCCGACGGCCGCGACCTGGTCGCCGAAATGAAGGCGAAAAACTACACGGTGGCCGCCAACGCGAGCGAATTCAACGCGCTCGACGCCGGCAAGACCGAGCGCCTGTTCGGCCTGTTCACGTCCAGCCACATGAGCTACGACCTGGACCGCGACGCCGCCAAGGAACCAAGCCTGGCCGACATGACCACCAAGGCGATGGACGTGCTGGCGAAAAACAAGAAGGGCTACTTCCTGATGGTCGAGGGCGGCCGCATCGACCACGCGCTGCATGAAACCACCGCCAAGAAGGCGCTGCAAGACACCGTCGCCTTCGACAACGCCATCAAGGCCGCCATCGCCAAGGCGAAACTCAGCGACCCGACGCTGGCCAACACGCTGATCGTCGTCACCGCCGACCACGACCACACGCTGGTGCTGAACGGCTACGCCAAGCGCACCGGCAAAACCGAAGCCGGCAAGCCGGGCGTGCTGGGCCTGGTGAAGGACTACGTCACCGGCGTCGCCGTCAAGGACGCCGACGGCGCGCCGTACTCGATCATCGGTTTCGGCAACGGCGAAAACCGCACGCAGGCCAGCCGCGCCAGCTTGGCGGGCCTGGACGACAGCGTTACCGGCGCCAACGCCTACCACCAGGAAGCGGTGGTCCGTACGGCGGTCGGCGGCGAAACCCACGGCGGCGCCGACGTCTTCCTGGGCGCCGTCGGCAAGGGCGCCGACAGCTTCCTCGGCACCATCGACAACACCAAAGTATTCGGCCTGGTAAAAAACGCCGCCGGCCTGTAATCGTCAAAAAAACGCGTCAAGAACGCATCAAGAACGGGATATCCAAGATGAAACCTACCCTGAACCACACCCTGCTGGGCGCCGCCCTGGCCGCGCTGTTCGCCAACGGCGCCTGCGCCGCCGACGCCAAGAACGTCATCTTCTTCCTCGGCGACGGCATGGGTCCGACCACCGTGACCGCCGCGCGCATTTACCAGTACGGTGAAGACGGCAGCCTGGCCATGGACAAGCTGGAGCGCACCGCGCGCATCAAGACCTACTCGAACGACGCCCAGACCACCGACAGCGCGCCGTCGATGGCCGCCTACATGACCGGGGTCAAAATGAACAATGAAGTGGTCTCGATGTCGGCCGACACCGTCGCCACGGACCCGGGCAGGGACGCCAACGGCAACCTCGGCGTCAACAACTGCGCCGCCGGCAACGGCAAGGCCGCCGCCACCATCCTCGAACTGGCCAAGGCCAGCGGCAAGGCGGTCGGCGCGATCACCACCACCGAACTGACCCACGCGACCCCGGCGGCGACGTTCTCGCACATTTGCAACCGCAACGCGCAATACGCCATCGCCGCGCAGGTGGTGCCGGGCGGCGCCGGCTACAACGCCGCGCTGGCCGACGGCGTCGACGTGCTGATGGGCGGCGGCCGCAACCACTTCACGCCGTTCGCGGCGGCAAGCAACAGCAAAGGCCGCGCCGACGGACGCGACCTGCTGGCCGAACTGGCGGCCAAGGGCTACACGGTGGCCGCGACCAAGGCGCAAATGGCGGCGGCGCCGAACAACAAGAAGTTCATCGGCCTGTACAGCAGCAAGAGCCACCTGGAGTATGAGCTGGACCGCGGCGCCACGCCGCCGAAGGGTGAAGGGGCGAACCAGCCCAGCCTGGCCGAGATGACGGTCAAGGCGATGGACCTGTTGTCCGGCAACGGCAAGGGTTACTTCCTGATGGTCGAGGGCGGCCGCATCGACCACGCGTTGCACGGCACCAACGCCAAGCGCGCGCTGACCGACACCGTCGCCTTCGACGACGCCATCAAGGCGGCGCTGGACAAGGCCAGGCAAAGCGACCCGACGCTGGCCAACACGCTCATCGTCGTCACCGCCGACCACGACCACACGCTGGCGTTCAACGGCTACGGCAAGCGCGGCAACCCCATCCTCGACATCAACCGCAACTACAAGGACGGCAAACCGAGCCTGGACGCCGACGGCAACAGCTACACCACCCTGGTGTTCGGCAACGGCCCGAACCGTCCCAACCTGCGCACCAGCGTCGACAGCGCCACCGCGCTGGGCAACGACTACCTGCAGGAAACCGGCGTGCGCCTGTCGAGCGAAACCCACGGCGGCGGCGACGTGAAACTGCTGGCCACCGGCGCCGGCGCGAAAAGCTTCAAAGGCACGCTGGACAACACCAAAGTGTTCAGCCTGCTCAAGTCCGCCTTCGGCCTCTAGGAAATGTAGCTCGGGTTAGCCCGACCACGTTGGCCCGGAGCGGCGCGGCCCGCTTCGGCCAACATGGTCGGATGACGCGTCCCGCTCATCCGACCTACCACACGCTGGCTTAACGCACACGAAAAAGACCACACATGAAATCGCCTACCCTCCTCCTCGCCGGCGCCTTGCTGAGCGCCCTCGCCCAAGCGGCCGCCCCGGCGCCCGACCTCGACCTGACCATCCAGTACTACAGCCGCGCGCAAACAGCGGAAGGCGTTACGCGCGAGAGCCGCTACGAAGAAGTCATGCTGCGCCGCCCGGGCCACGTCTGGATCGAGCGCGTGCTGCCCAAGGCGGCCGCCGCGCCGCTCGGCAAAAAGGTCGGGTTCAAGCCCGCGCAACACGAGCACAAGGAATTCAACCACGTGTTGACGCCGCGCCACGTCATGCTGGAGAAGAACCAGGTGCGCCTGGAATTCATCGACGCCCCCAAGCGGGAATTGATCGCGGTTCCCGCCAGCGACTACGACAACGTCGATTTCGACGGTTCCTGGGACAACAGTTTCTATCTGGCGAACCCGACACTGGTGGCCGCCATGCCCTTGTCGAAGCAAGCCTCCAGCGTGGCCGGCGCGCGCTGGCACGAAGTCGAGAAAAACGGCGTGTACCAGCGCGTGCTGTGGGACGAGCAGCGGCAGATCGCCTTGACCATCGAAAGCGGCGACAAGGCCAACACCTTTTACCGCCGGGTCGACGCCAAGCCGCTGGCCAGCCTGAGCCGCGCATTGCCGTGGAGCCGGGTCGCCGGCTACGCCCAGAAAGAGTACTCCGACTTCCTCGATTGAGCGCCCGCCAAGCGCGACCGGGGTTCGACGCCGAAGGCTCGTTGCCGCCGGCTTTTATGGCCGTATCGGCCCGCTAAAACGGCGAAAAAAAACGGCGGCGGCACCTGGGTGCCGTCGCCGTTTTTGTTTGCGCCAACGCCGTTTATTCGACCGTGGCGGCTTTCTTGGCCGGGGCTTTTTTCACCGCGGCTTTTTTCACCGCCGGCTTTTTGACCGCGGCTTTTTTGGCCGGCGCCTTGGCGGCGGCGGCTTTTTTCACCGTTGCCTTGGCCGGCGCGCCGTCTTCACCCTCGGCGCCGTCGACCGGGTCGGCGACCGCGGCCGCCTTGCCCTTGGCCGGCGCCTTGGCTTTGCGCTCTTCGAATTCGAAGCTGATCTTGCCGTCCTTGCCCTTGACCAGGAAGGCCTTGAACGGACGGCGGGTGCGCTGCGAGACGAAGCCGGGCATCAAATCGGTCTTGCCGTCGTTGAGCAGCTTGACCATTTGCTCGGGCAGGATTTCCTGCTGCAAGATGATGCGGCCGCTGCGGAAATCGCAGGTCTTCGGTTTCGCCATGCTGTGCTCGCATACGTACGCCAGGCCCATCTCGTAGACGTTGGCGGCGCATTTCGGGCACGGCCCCAGCGCGGTCTGGCCGGTAAAGTCGACCGGCTCGGCGTTCTCGTCGTCGTCGTTCTGGCCGAAGTCGAACTCCAGTTTGAAGTTGCTGATGTCCTCGTCGCGCACGATGCGCAGGATCGCCGCGAACGGCCGCCCCATCTTCGAGCGGAAGCCCTGCAGCGGGCCGATGGTGCGCTTCTCCAGCAGTTCCTCGACCTCGGCGATTTCGAACTGGCGGCTGCCCGGCGTCTTGCTCATCGAGAAGTCGCACTTGGTGCAGGCGAAGCGGCGGTAGTTTTCCTTCACCACGCTGCCGCAGTTCGGGCACGCCGTCGTCATCGTCGTGTAGTCGCCGGGAATGGTGTCGTTGTCGTATTCCTTGGCGCGCTTGACGATGATTTGCGTCATCTGGGCGATTTCACGCATGAACTCGTCGCGCGAGATCTTGCCCTTTTCCATCTGCGACAGCTTGTATTCCCACTCGCCGGTCAATTCCGGCGCGGTCAACTCGTTGACGCCGAGGCCGCGCAGCAAGGTCATCAGCTGCGACGCCTTGGCGGTCGGGATCAGCTCGCGCCCTTCGCGGATCAGGTAGCGCTCGGTCAGCAAGCCCTCGATGGTGGCCGCGCGCGTCGCCGGCGTGCCCAGGCCCTTGCCGGCCATGGCGTCGCGCAACTCGTCGTCGTCGATCAGCTTGCCGGCGCCCTCCATGGCCGACAGCAACGTCGCCTCGGTGTAGCGCGCCGGCGGCTTGGTCACCAGGGCGTTGGCGCCGACCTTGTCGGTGTGCACCTTCTCGCCCTTGGCCACCGGCACCAGGTTGCCGTTGCCGTTCGCTTCCTTGTCCTCGTCGGTCGACGCTTCCTTGCCGTAGATCGCCAGCCAACCCGGGTTGGTCATGACCTTGCCCTCGGTTTTGAACTGGTGGCCGCTCACTTCGGTGTAGCGGGTGGTGACCTGGAACTCGGCCGGCGGGAAGAACACCGCCATGAAGCGGCGCGTCACCAGGTCGTACAGCTTCTGCTCCGGCTCGGACAGGTTCTTCGGCGCGATCGTCGTCGGGATGATCGCGAAGTGATCCGAGATCTTGGTGTTGTCGAAGATGCGCTTGTTCGGCTTGACCCAGCCCTTGTCGATGATCTGCTTGGCGAACTGGTGGTAGTTGTTGTTCTCCATCACCGTTTCGAGCGCCTGCACCACGGTCGGGATGTAGTCTTCCGGCAGGTGGCGCGAATCGGTACGCGGGTAGGTCAGCACCTTGTGCTTTTCATACAGCGCCTGGGCCAGGCCGAGCGTGTTCTTGGCCGAGAAGCCGAAGCGCGAGTTGGCCTCGCGCTGCAGGCTGGTCAGGTCGAACAGGCCGGGCGCCATCGAGGTGGTCGGCTTGGATTCCTCGGTGACGTTGCCCTGGCGGCCGCGGCAGGCGGTGGCGATCGAATCGGCGGCGGTCTTGCTCCACAGGCGCTCGGCGCGCTTTTCAGGGTCGTTCTCGTCCTTCTTGAAGGCGGTGTCGAGCCAGCGGCCCTCGTAGATGCCGGCCGCGCAGACGAACTCGGCGCGCACCTCCCAGAAGTCGCGCGAGACGAATTTCTTGATCTTCTCTTCGCGCTCGACGACGATCGACAGCGTCGGCGTCTGCACCCGGCCGACGGTGGTCAGGTAGAAGCCGCCCTCTTTCGAGTTGAACGCGGTCATCGCGCGGGTACCGTTGATGCCGATCAACCAATCGGCTTCCGAACGGCAGCGCGCGGCGTCGGCCAGCGGCAGCATGTCCTCGTCGCTGCGCAGGTTGCTGAAGCCGTCGCGGATCGCGCCCGGCGTCATCGACTGCAGCCACAGGCGCTTGACCGGTTGCTTGGCCTTGGCGTTTTGCGCGATCAGGCGGAAAATCAGCTCGCCTTCGCGCCCGGCATCGCAGGCGTTGATGAGGGTCGTCACGTCTTTGCGTTTGATCAACCGGTTCAATACTTTGAGGCGCGCCTCGGTTTTGGCGATCGGGTTCAGCGCGAAGTACGGCGGAATCATCGGCAGGTGGGCGAAGCTCCATTTGCCGCGCTTGACGTCGTGCTCTTCGGGCACGGCGATTTCCAGCAGATGGCCGACGGCCGACGACAGCACGTATTCGTCCGATTCAAAGTACTCATCGTGCTTGGTAAAGCCGCCAAGCGTCTTCGCGATATCGTTCGCGACAGAAGGCTTCTCGGCGATGATGAGGGTTTTGGTCATATATGTGGTCTCGAAAAATGCTCTAGGGTTGGTTCAGCAAGCGCATCATACAGTGCATCGAAGGCGCCAGCGCGTTTGTCTACCCGGCACTGTCTATGGAATAGTATTGTCAAGCGGCCAATGATAAGCGCGTTGCCGACAAATCCGCAAGGGCCGCGCCGGGGCTGCGGCGGGTACGCCGACAAGTGTTGCGGGAATCGATACGGTTTGATGGCGGTGTGGCTGCGCCCGCGCCGGCACGCCGGCGGCAACGGGCAAACAGGGTGTAATTCCTCAGTGCAGCAAACGCGGCGCCGCCTGCTCGTCGTCGCCGCCGAACAGGTCGTCGAACATCAGCGCGTCCGGCTCCTTGCCCTGGCTCCACAAGAGCATCAGCACGATCACCTTCAGCTTGCCCAGCGACACCGGCGCCTCGTCCAGCGCCAGCGCGCGCTCGATGACGATTTCGCGTTGCTGCGAGCTGAGCACCTTGGCGCTTTCGAGGAACTGGATGAAGCCGATTGCCGCCGTGCCCAGCGCCTCGCTCTCCTCGGCCACGTAGAAGCGGGTGCCGGTCGACTCGGTCGTCAGCGACAGCGCGGCGCCGGCCATGGCATTGAGGTCGGTCAACCAGTCCAGCGCCTCGGAAATCTCCTCGTCGTCGAAACCGACGGCCGACAGTTTCTTCGCCAACGCGGCCGGTTCAGGGCAGGCGTCGGGACGGTAATAAGTCTCGTAGAGATAAACTAGGATGTCGAACATGGCTCTACTCTATCAGTTAAGCTCCTTGCGGCACAAGGGCAAGCGCGCGCACGTTCGCGTAGCGTAGGCCGGATGAGCGCAGCGTCATCCGACGCCGGGCCGCCGCCGCCGACGCCAGTCGGGCCTGAGCCGACCTGCGCAAAGCGCGCTATCTAATTAGAGCACGGTGCGCTGGAAGGTGCCGCCGGGCAGGCGCTCGACCAGGCCGGCCAGCTCCAGTTCGAGCAACTGGCCGACGACGCCGGCGACGTCGAGGCCGGCGCGCGCGGCCAGCGTGTCGGCGTCGGCAGGGTCGAAACCCAGCGCCGCCAGCAGCGCGGCGTGGCGCGTCGGGCCGGCGCCGGGCCGGTGCGCCGGCGCCAGCCCGGGCGGCAGCGGCAACTTCAGCTCGTCGAGCACGTCGGCCGCCGTCTCGACCAGCTTGGCGCCCTGCTTGATCAGCTTGTGGCAGCCCTTCGCCAACGTTGCGTGGATCGAGCCGGGAATGGCGAAGACGTCGCGGCCCTGTTCGCCGGCCAGGCGCGCCGTGATTAGCGAACCGGAGCGCGCCGCCGCCTCGACCACCAGCACGCCCAGCGACAGGCCGCTGATCAGGCGGTTGCGGCGCGGGAAGTTGGCCGGCGCCGCCGGCCAGCCCAGCGGGTATTCGCTGACGATACAGCCGCGCTCGCCGATGCGCTGCGACAGCGTCCGGTTGGCCGGCGGGTACACCAGGTCGGCGCCGGTGCCGATCACGGCGACGGTCGAGCCGGCCCCGCGCAGGCCGCCCTCGTGGGCGGCGGTGTCGATGCCCAGGGCCAATCCCGAGACGATGGTCAGGCCCGCCTCGCTGAGCGCGTGGGAAAAACGGCCGGCGTTGGCCACGCCCTGCGCGCTGGCGCTGCGCGCGCCCACCACCGCCAGCGCCGCGCGCGCCAGCAACGCGCAGCGGCCCTTGGCGTACAGCAGCAGCGGCGGATCGGCGATGTCGAGCAGGCTGCGTGGATAGGCGGCGTCGGCCAGCGTCAGCACGGCGTTGCCGGGCGCCGCCAGCCACGCCAGCACGGCGTCGTGGCGGCGCGCCAGCCCGTCCGGCGGCGGCGCCAGCAGCGCCGCGGCGCCGGCCGCGCCAACCACCTCGCGCAAGGCGGCGTGGCTGGCGGCGAAAATCTGCCCCGGCAGGCCGAAGCGGGCCAGCAGTTGGCGCGCCGTCACCGGACCGACGCCCGCCACGTCCTGCAGCCGCAGCCAGTGCAGCAGGTCGTCGGCGGGTTCGGGGGGCGGGGTGTCCGTGGCTGGCACGGCGGCGTTACTCCGGTGAGGCGGCGACGTCGCCGACTTGCACCGGCTCGGTGACCTGCATGATCAAGCCATACGCGATATGCTTGAAGACGCGGAAAACAAACAGGCTGCCGTATTGCTCGTCGGGCAGCTTGACCTCCGGTTTGCCCATGCCGTGCCAGCCTTTGGCGCCGGTCGTGTCGCTCACCGTCTTGCCGTTATGGTACAGCTGCAGCACGGAGCCGATGTCGAGCCCGTCAAGCGAGCCGCGATTAACGCTGACGATCTGGCTCTGGCCAGCGTAGTTGACGCCGCCGTAGACCGACATCACGCGCGCGTTGACCTGGCGCTCGGGCGGGTGCGGCACGTAGTTGCGCATCGGCGTGGGCGGCGCCTGCAGCAACTGGTCGCCGCTGCCCATCTCCTGGTTGGCGCTGGCGACGACGAAGGTGTGCACCTCGCTGCCGGGCTTGGCCTCGGCGCGCAGCATCACCGTGCCGAGGTAGAAGGCCTCGTAGCCGATGACCTTCTCGGTGTCCGGGTCCTTCAGCGGCTTGCCGGGACGGAACACCTGGAACGAGGTGCCGCCCTGCAGGTCGCCGCGCACATAGGCCTTGTCGTCCTTGCCCAGGAATAAATGGTTCTCTTGCGTGGCGATGATGCGCGGCGCCCCGTTCAGCTCGTCCGGTTCGACGATCAGGGGCTGGCTCAGGAAGGGCTCGATGACGCCCGAGGGGATCGACGCCACCGCGTCCTTGCCCAGGCCCTCGACCCGCAACTGCGGCGACAGGCGGGTGTCGCCCGGCTGGCCGGCGCCGCCGTTGTCGCCGACCAGCCGGCCCAGCCGCAGGCGCCCGGCGGCGCGGTCCAGGTAGACGATCTGGCCCGGGTAAATCCAGTGCGGATTGCGGATTTCCTCGCGGTTCATGCCCCAGACCTGGCCCCAGCACCAGGGATGTTCGAGGAATTTGCCGGAAATACCCCACAGCGTGTCGCCTTTGACGACCTCGTGCTGGTCCGGCGCGTTCGGCAAAAATTCGCAAGTGGCCGCGGCGGCCGGGTTGGCCGCGCCGCCCGCAAAAAGCGCGGCAAACACAAGG
This sequence comes from Janthinobacterium sp. CG_23.3, assembly GCF_046115965.1. NCBI lineage: Bacteria > Pseudomonadati > Pseudomonadota > Betaproteobacteria > Burkholderiales > Oxalobacteraceae > Janthinobacterium > Janthinobacterium sp. CG_23.3. The sequence goes on from NZ_JBJXIB010000111.1 coordinate 18,493, forward strand.
CGCGTCCCGACTGTGCTAAAATTTTCCATTAATAGGTCCGTAAAGTGCGCCGTAAAGTGCGGCATCGCCATGAAACCGAAGCGCGTCCGAGCCGGCGCTGCCAGGAAATACGCTACCCTATCGACGATAAGGCTTGCCGAACTGAATCAAATTCTGCCCATAAAACCTTGAACTAGCAAGAAAAACCGCGCTGCGGCCACCCCGGCGGCTGTTGCGTTTTGGTTCACGCAAGATTATGTCGCCAGGCCCGTTAGCGCAAGCAGCACCAATTTAACCCACCCAGCCCAACCGAACTCGTATGTCCATACTTAATATTCTCCGCTATCCCGACCCGCGCCTGCACACGGTCGCCAAACCCGTCAGCGTGTTCGACGCCCGCCTGGCGCAACTGGTGGCCGACATGGCCGAAACCATGTACGACGCGCCCGGCGTCGGCCTGGCCGCGTCGCAGGTCGACGTGCACCAGCAACTGCTGATCATCGACGTCACCGAAACCAAGGACGCCTTGCAGGTGTTCATCAACCCCGAAATCACCTGGGCCAGCCCGGAGATGGAAGTCTACGACGAAGGCTGCCTGTCGGTGCCCGGCGTGTACGACGGCGTCAACCGCCACGCCCAGGTCAAGGTGCGCGCGCTCGACTTGCAGGGCCAGCCCTTCGAAGTCAGCGCCGACGGCCTGCTGGCCGTCTGCATCCAGCACGAGATGGACCATTTGCTGGGCAAGGTCTTCGTCGACTACCTGTCGCCGCTCAAGCGCAACCGCATCAAGGCCAAGATGGTCAAGGAAATCCGCGGCCTGGAACGCGAGGCGTCGCTGCGCGCGCAAGGGCGCCGCTACTGATTGTCCGGTCACCGGGCGGCCCGCGCGGGCGCCCGCAAGTAAGGTGGCGCCCGCGCGCCACAAGCCAAGGAGTACTATGAAAGTGATCTTTGCAGGCACGCCGGAATTCGCCGCCGTCGCGCTCCAGTCGCTGCTCGAAGCCGGTTTCGAGGTGCCGCTGGTGTTGACCCAGCCCGACCGCCCGGCCGGACGCGGCATGCAACTGCACGCCTCGGCCGTCAAGCAACTGGCGCAGCGCCATGGCATCGAGGTGCTGCAACCGCTGTCGCTGCGCCAGGACAGCAAGGATCCGCAGCGCGCGGCCGAGGCCCAGGCGGCGCACCAGCGCCTGCTGGCGGCCGACTACGACGTCATGGTGGTGGCCGCCTACGGCCTGATCCTGCCGCGCAGCACGCTCGACATCCGGCCCTGCGTCAACATCCACGGCTCGCTGCTGCCGCGCTGGGGGGGGGGGGGGGGGGCCCCCCCCCCCCCCACACCCCACACAAACAAAAAAAACACAAACACCACACAAACAAAAAAAAAACGGGAAACAAGGCCGATGCCGGCACTCGAGCCCACCACAACCGCC
>NZ_JBJXIB010000112.1:0-19678 GCF_046115965.1 Janthinobacterium sp. CG_23.3
TCCGACCAACCCCTCCTTTGCCCCCCCCCTTCCCCCCTCACTGGTGGAAAAAACCCCCGGGTTCCCCCAAGCCTTTTCCGAACGCCCCCCCCCCTTGCCCCCCCCCCACCGTGACGACGTCGTTCTCGACGTAGAAGTTGAAGTCGACGCGGTTGTTCTGCTCCGGCTTCAGGCCGAAACCCTCGCGCTTTTTCATGCGCCCCTGCTCCAGCTGCTGGGCCCACTGCCACAGCACGCCCAGCTCGGCCTTGTGCGGGTAGTCGCCCTCGCCGCTGGCCAGGGTTTCCTCGTTGACCAGGTCGTCGAGGTCGTTGTGGCGCAAATTGCTGGCGATCGGCACCAGCTCGGCCCGGGTTTCCGTCTTCAGCACGCTCCAGTCCGTCGGGTCCAGCGTCGCGTACAGCGACAGCGCCGGGCAGGTCTTGCCCTCGGCCAGCGTGAAGGCGGCGACTATCTCGTCGGGCAACATGGTGATCTTGTCGCCGGGCATGTACACGGTCGACATGCGCTGGCGCGCCATCTTGTCGATCGCGTCGTCCGGGCGGATGCCCAGCGCCGGCGCGGCGATATGGATACCGACGCGCAGCGTGCCGTCGTCCAGCTTGACGACCGAAAAGGCGTCATCGATCTCGGTGGTGGTGACGTCGTCGATCGAGAACGCGGCGACCTCGGCCAGCGGCAACTTCGCCGTCACGCCCGGCACCGGCACGTCGGGGAAACCGGCGCCCTTGGGGAAGTTCTCGAACAGGAACTTCGACAGATGCAAGTCCTTCGGCGTGGCGACGCCGCCGGTGGCCAACATCAGCCGCGCCGGGTTGGTGTGCAATTCGTTGCACGCCGCTTCCAACGCCTTGTACTCGATGGTGTTCTTGTCCGGCTTGAACAACAGTTGCAACACCATGTTTTGCATCGAGGCCGGCAAGGTGTTCGCCTTCAACTCCTCGACATAGCCGGCCTGCACCAACATTTGCAGCTTTTTCTTTTCAATGCCGGCCAGCGCGGCCTTCAGCGACGCCTCCGGCGCGGCCTTGTAGCGGCCGCGGCCCTTCTTGTAGAAATACACCGGCGCCGAATGCAGCGCCAGGATCAGGCCGGCCGCCTCGGGCGCCAGCGGGGCGTGGCCGAAATACTCGGCGCCCAGCTCGGCGAAGCCGAACTCCTCCTCGCCCGCCACTTCCCACAGGAAGTCGAGGTCGATCTCGGCGGCGACCGCCTTGGCCTTCTCCAGCAATTCGACCGGGGCCGGCGCCGCGTACTGCAACAACACGTCCTTGATCTTGACCTTGGTGCGCTTGCCGCTGGCCATCTCGACCTGATACGCCTCGCCCGCTTGCGACATCATCGTGCCCACCTTGAAATCGCCGGATTCTTCAAAAAATAGATTCATTGCTCTGTTCTTATAGTCTGTTTATTAATGTTTCGGTTGCAACAGGGTGCGCCAACGCCAATACCGTCGGCAGAAACACCTCTGTCACCAGCAGCAATCCTTGGCGGCGCTGGTACAGGCAGCGCCGCGCGTACAAAATCCGCTCGTCGTGGCCGGCCGGCCCCAGCGCGGCCAGCGCGCGCCGCGCCAGCGGATGCCCGGTGCGCAGGCGGGCGAATTCCAACGGCCCGCGCCGCACCTTGCGGTCGCCGAACAGCGTGGTGCCCAGCGAGCGCTCGCCCAGCGCGCTGAACAGCGGCCAGTCCGACGCCGTCGCCGACATCGGCACCACGGTATGGCCGAACACCACCGGCGTATTATCACACCTGAGCAGCACTTCGCGCTCCCACACCCGCCCGGGCCGGTGCAAACCGATCGCCGCGGCCTCGTCCGACAGGCAGCGCGCGGTCAACTGGTGCAGGCACTGGACGCGGAAGCTGCCGCTGTGCGCGCGCAACTTGGCCGTCAGCGAGCCGCCGCCGACAAGCCAGTGGCGCAGCGCCGGCGGCGCGTTGACGGCGTTGATGTGGCGCTGCCATTCGGTCTGCCGGAGCGAACCGCCGCTCACCGCGCGCCGTCCGCGACGCCGCAAAACGCCAGCACCGGCGCCAGGTAATCGGCGAACTCGGCGATGCCGTGGTCGCTGCCCTGGATCACCTGCTGGCGCGCGCCGGCGTAGTGCGCCACCATGTCGCGGTAGTCCAGCACCGCGTCGCCGGTGGCGGCGATCAGGAAATACCGTTGCGGCTCGGTAATGCGCGGCACCGCCAGCGCGCGCAGCTCGTCGATATACTCGCGTTTGAACTCGAACGGCGCGTCGGAATGGAATTGGGTGGTGACGCCGACGTGTTTGTCGAGGTCTTGCAGCGGCTTGATGGCGGGGTTCAGCAACACCGCGCGGCAAGCCAGGCGCTCCGCCAGCCAGGTCGCGTAATAGCCGCCCAGCGACGAACCGACGATGCATAACTCGTCAGCCGGCACCGCCGCGGCCAGCGCCAGCGCCAGCTCGATGGCCAGCTTCGGCGAGGCCGGCAACTGCGGGCAGCGCCACTGCGCGGACAGCCCCAGCGCGTCCATGCGCCCGGCCATTAGGCGCGCCTTCATCGACAGCGGCGAGGAACGGAATCCGTGCAGGTACAAAATCATTGCGCCAGCGCCTCCAGCAACTTCTGGTGCACGCCGCCGAAGCCGCCGTTGCTCATCACAATGATCTGGTCGCCGGGACGCGCGGCGCCGGCCACGGCCGCCACCAGCGCGTCGATCTGCTCGAAACTGCTGGCGCGCGCGCCCAGCGGCGCCAACGCGTCGCCCAGGCTCCAGCCCAGCGCCTCGGGGCTGCCGAAACCGAATACCAGGTCGGCGTCGACCAGGCTGCCCGGCAAGGCGTCCTTCATCGCCCCCAGCTTCATGGTGTTCGAGCGTGGTTCCAGCACCGCCAAAATGCGGCCCTTGGCGCCGATCTTCTGGCGCAATCCGCCCACGGTGGTGGCGATGGCCGTCGGATGGTGGGCGAAATCGTCGAACACGGTAATGTCGTTGACCACGCCGCGCACTTCCATGCGCCGCTTGACGTTTTCAAACCTGGCCAGCGACTGCGCCGCCTGGGCGGTCGGCACGCCGACGTGGCGCGCGGCGGCGATGGCTGCCAGCGCGTTGCAACGGTTGTGCCTGCCCGTCAGTTGCCACTCGACCAGGCCGGCGACCTTGCCCTGGAACAGCACGTCGAAACTGCCGTCGTCGTGCTCGTTCATGGCCCAGTCCTTGTCGTCGCCGTGGCCGAAGCTTTCCTTTTCGCTCCAGCAACCGCGCTGCAACACCCGGCCCAGCGCCGCCTCGTCGCCGTTGAAGACGATCCGGCCGATGCCCGGCACGGTGCGCGCCAAGTGGTGGAATTGCGTCTCGATCGCGTGCAGGTCGGGGAAGATATCGGCGTGATCGTATTCGAGGTTGTTCATGACCGCGGTTTTCGCGTGGTAGTGGACGAACTTGCTGCGCTTGTCGAAGAAGGCCGTGTCGTACTCGTCCGCTTCGATGACGAAGAAGTCCGAATCGACGCCCTTGCCCGACAAACGCGCCGAAATGCCGAAGTTCATCGGCACGCCGCCGATCAGGAAACCGGGCGCGTAACCGGCGTCCTCGAGAATCCAGGTCAGCATGGCCGACGTCGTCGTCTTGCCGTGCGTGCCGGCCACGGCCAGCACCCACTTGTTGCGTAAGATATGTTCGCCGATCCACTGCGGCCCGGACACATAGGGCAGGCTGCGGTTCAGAATCTCCTCGACCAGCGCATTGCCGCGCGACACCACGTTACCGATCACGTACAGATCGGGCGCAAGCTTGGTCTGTTCCGGGCTGAAACCCTGGATCAACTCGATGCCCTGGGCTTCCAGCTGGGTGCTCATCGGCGGGTAAACGTTGGCGTCGCAGCCGGTGACGCGGTGGCCGGCTTCCTTGGCCAGCACTGCGAGGCCGCCCATAAAGGTGCCGCAGATGCCGAGAATATGAATATGCATGTTGAGAGGCTTGCGCTGGCGAATGTGTAAGTGTGAGATTTTACCTGAGAAGGCGGCCGCCCCCGCGTCAAAGTACAACTTGCCAACTGCGCCACGCCACCCCGCCGCTACCGTTTCGCGGTTCGGGGTATCATCGTCTGCATGACAAACGCTTACGACGACGCCCAAGGGCTGCGCAACGAAATTGCCGCCGCCGCCGCGCGCCTGGTCGCCCAGGACGGCGCCGACTACAGCACCGCGAAACGCAAGGCGGCGCGGCAACTGCTCGGCGATACCCCGTCCGTCGCCCATCTCCTGCCCGACAACGCGCAGATTGAAAACGAGGTACGGCTGTATAACGCGCTGTTCCTCGCCGATACGCAACCGGCGCGGCTGTTCCAGCTACGCACCATTGCCTTGCAGGTGATGGAGGCGCTGGAGCGCTTCCACCCCTATCTGACCGGCGCGGTGTTCAACGGCACCGCCGGGCCGCACGCGGAGATTTACTTGCAGTTGTTCGCCGACAGCGCCAAGGACGTGCAGATTTTTCTGCTGGGTAAGAACGTGAATATCGACATCTCCGAAACCCCGCACTTCAAGGGGCCGCGCTTTGACCCGGTTGAAACCGTCAGTTTCCTGTGGAACAAGGAGGGCGTGCACGCGGCGTTGTACGAACTCGACGACCTGCGCGGCGCCCTGAAAGCCAAGGCCGTGCGCACCGACGCGGCCGGCTTGCGGGCGCTGCTGTTGGCAAGCACGCAAAACCCCGCCGCCGGGTAGCCGGCTTGGCCGCGCGCTTCGTCTTGCGCCGCTATATATATATGTATATCTATATGCGGCGCGTTGAAATAGTCAAAACCCCCCATCCATCGGCTGAAACCGGTATGGAGTGATCCCGGGTATTCGTCGGCCCGAGCAGCACCCGCGCGCATTTCCTGTACAGTGTCGGTTGTTTAATACCTTTTTCCAGTGAATTGCCATGGCAAAGAAGAACTTCGCTACCTACGCCCTCGTCGCCCTGCTGTTTGGCGGCATGGGCGCCTACGTCGCCGTTACCAGCAATAAAGCCGAGCCGCTGCCGGCCGCCGCCGCGCCAAGCGTCAACGGTCCGGTGCAGGCTTTGTTCGCGCAGTCGCTGCCCGACGCCGCGGGCAAGGCGCAAGCCCTGTCGCAGTGGAAGGGCAAGGCGATGGTGGTGAATTTCTGGGCGCCGTGGTGCGCCCCTTGTGTTGAGGAAATGCCGGAACTGTCGGCGCTGCAGCAGGAGATGTCCGGCAAAAACGTACAAGTCATCGGCATTGGCATTGATTCGCCCGGCAACATCGCGCAATTTGCCGAAAAAGTGAAGATTTCCTATCCGGTGTACGTGGCCGGCATGGGCGGCACCGACTTGTCGCGCCAGTTTGGCAATACTGCCGGCGGCTTGCCCTACACGGTCCTGATCGGCGCCGACGGACAGGTCAAGAAGACCTATCTGGGCCGCTTGAAGTTTGAACAATTGCGTGCCGACCTGGCTACACTCTAATTATTTCGACAATATATTTTCTCTTGCCAAGGCACCCCTTTGGCGGCAAAATGCGGAACTTTCGCGAAAAATGGTCTCTAATACATGGCAAAAAACCTCCTTCTGCTGAACGGTCCCAACTTGAATTTATTGGGGACGCGCGAGCCAGAGGTCTACGGCGCGAGCACTTTGGCCGACGTCGAGCAAGCCGCGCAGGCCCAGGCCAGGGCGGCCGGCGCGCAGCTTTCTTGCTTTCAAAGCAACCACGAGGGTGCCTTGATCGACCGCATCCACGCCGCCAAGACCGAGGGCGTGGACGCCATCGTCATCAATCCGGGCGGGCTCACGCACACCAGCGTGGCCTTGCGCGACGCCTTGGCGGGGGTGGCCATTCCGTTCGTGGAAGTGCATATTTCGAATGTTCATCAGCGCGAAGCATTTCGCCACCACTCTTTTCTCAGCGCGATCGCGCAGGGCGTGATCTGCGGCCTCGGTATCGATGGATATCGCTTTGCCATCGACTTTGCGCTTAAAACACGTTAATCTACGCGATCTGCACGCAATTATCGCGGGATGCTTCTGAGCAATAGCACCGCATTACTCTTATAACAATATAATTCCAAGGGGTTTTACATGGATTTACGAAAACTGAAGACCTTGATCGACCTGGTCGCCGAGTCGGATATCGCCGAGCTGGAAGTGACCGAAGGCGAGAGCAAGGTCCGCATCGTCAAGTCGTCCGCCATGCCGCAAAACCAAGTTGTCATGATGCAGCCGCAAGGCATGCAGCAGCAGTACCAGCAAGCCGGCGCGCCGATGGGCGCGGCGCCGACCGCTGCGGCGCCTATCGCCGCCGTCGAGCCGACCGGTTACGTGGTCAAGTCGCCTATGGTCGGCACCTTCTACCGCTCGTCGGCCCCGGGCACCCCGGCCTTCGTCGAAATCGGCAGCACCGTCAAGGAAGGCGACACCCTGTGCATCATCGAGGCGATGAAGCTGTTGAATGAAATCGACTCGGACGCAGCCGGTGTCGTGACCCAGATTCTGGTCGAGAACGGCCAGCCGGTCGAATTCGGCCAACCCCTGTTTGTGATCGGCTAACAGCCAGCTAGGCGGCCGCTCCGGCCGCCCGCAGCGCCCTTCACTTGCCGCCGGCCTGCCCGGCTCTCACAGACATACGCGAAACCTACCCATGTTTGAAAAAATCCTTATTGCCAACCGGGGTGAAATTGCCCTCCGTATTCAGCGCGCTTGCCGCGAAATGGGCATCAAGACGGTTGTGGTCCATTCCGAAGCCGACAAGGACGCGAAATACGTCAAGTTGGCCGACGAATCCGTTTGCATCGGACCGGCACCCTCCAGCCTGAGCTACCTGAACATGCCAGCCATTATCAGCGCGGCGGAAGTGACGGACGCCGAGGCGATCCATCCGGGTTACGGCTTCCTGTCGGAAAACGCCGACTTCGCCGAACGCGTCGAAAAATCCGGTTTCGTCTTCATCGGACCGCGCTCGGAATCGATCCGTCTGATGGGCGACAAGGTCTCGGCCAAGCAAACCATGATCAAGGCGGGCGTGCCCTGCGTGCCCGGCTCCGAAGGCGCGCTGCCGGACGATCCGAAAATCATCATCCAAACCGCGCGCAAGGTCGGCTATCCGGTCATCATCAAGGCGGCCGGCGGCGGCGGCGGGCGCGGCATGCGCGTCGTCCACACCGAGGCGGCCCTGCTGAACGCGGTGGCAATGACCAAGGCCGAGGCCGCCACGGCTTTCGGCAACCCCGAAGTGTATATGGAGAAGTACCTGGAAAATCCGCGCCACGTGGAAATCCAGATCCTCGCCGATGAATTCAAGAACGCCGTCTGGCTGGGCGAACGCGACTGCTCGATGCAGCGCCGCCACCAGAAGGTCATCGAGGAGGCGCCAGCGCCGGGCATCCCGCGCAAGCTGATCGAAAAAATCGGCGACCGCTGCGCCGAGGCTTGCCGCAAGATCGGCTACCGCGGCGCCGGCACCTTCGAGTTCCTGTACGAAAACGGCGAGTTCTATTTCATCGAGATGAACACGCGCGTGCAGGTCGAGCATCCGGTCACCGAGATGATCACCGGCATCGACATCGTGCAGGAACAGATCCGCATCGCCGCCGGCGAGAAGCTGCGCTTCCGCCAGCGCGACGTGATGCTGTCCGGCCACGCCATCGAATGCCGCATCAACGCCGAAGACCCGTTCAAGTTCACGCCGTCGCCGGGCAAGATCATTTCCTGGCATACGCCGGGCGGTCCCGGCATCCGTGTCGACTCGCACGCCTACGCCGGCTACTACGTGCCGCCGCACTACGATTCGATGATCGGCAAGGTCATCGCCTACGGTGCCACGCGCGAGCAAGCCATCCGCCGCATGCAGATCGCGCTGTCGGAAATGGTCGTCGAGGGTATTTCGACCAACATCGCGCTGCACCGCGAACTGATGATCGACGCGCGCTTCATGGAAGGCGGCACCAACATCCATTATCTGGAACAGAAACTGGCGGACATGCCGGACTTGTCCAAGGGCGCCGCCAAGGTCGGCCCTGGCATCGCCAACAAGTTGGACGTCAAGGTACAAGCATGAGCTGGACAGAAATCGTCATCGAAATAGCGCGCGACAACGCCGAGGCCCTGTCGGACGCCTTGATGGAAGCGGGCGCCCTGTCGGTGTCGGTGGAAGACGCCGACGAGGGCACCGACGCCGAGCAGCCGCTGTTCGGCGAACCGGGCATGGAGCCGGAAGAGGCGGCATGGGAACACAGCCGCGTGGTGGCCCTGACCGACGTCGACGCCGACCAGAGCGCCATCGTGGCGGCCGCGGCCAAGGCGATCCGCCTGAAAACCGCGCCGGCGTTCACGCTGCGCGCGGTGGCCGAGCAGGACTGGGTGCGGCTGACGCAGTCGCAGTTCGCGCCCATCCACATCGGCAAGAACATCTGGGTCGTGCCGAGCTGGCACGAGGCGCCGGACCCGGAAGGCCTGATCCTGGAGCTGGACCCGGGCCTGGCCTTCGGCACCGGCAGCCATCCGACCACCCGCCTGTGCATGGAATGGCTGGAAGCCAATCCGGCGCCCGGCAAGACCGTGCTCGACTACGGTTGCGGCTCGGGGATTCTGGCGATGGTGGCCAAGAAGCTCGATTCGGGCGTCGTCACCGGCGTCGACATCGACCCGCAAGCGATCGAATCGGCGCGCGACAACGCCTTGCGCAACAAGTGCGACATCGAATACTTCCTGCCGGACACGTTCGCCAAGTCGGCGCACGCCGGGCAGCGTTTTGACACCGTCGTGGCGAATATCTTGTCGAGCCCGTTGAAGGTGATGGCGCCGATGCTGTCCGGCCGCGTCGCCGACGGCGGCGCCCTGATCCTGTCGGGCGTGCTGGCGCGCCAGGCCAACGAAGTGATCGACGCCTACGCGCCGTTTATCAAGTTGGGCGTGTGGGCCGAGCAAGACGGCTGGGTTGCCCTGCATGGCCGCCTCGGCAGCGATGCGGCGCCGCTGGCGCGCGTCAAAGAAGGCGCGTAACCACCGCAATGGCGCTCGCCACCAAATGCCCCCATTGCAACACACTGTTTCGGGTCGCTGCCGACCAGTTGAAGTTGCGTGGGGGCATTGTGCGCTGCGGCTCCTGCAATGAAGTATTCGACGGCAACGCCGCCCTGCACGACCCGGCTGCGCTGCCGCCGCTGGCGGCACACGCCGCCCCGCCCCCTGCCCATGCTGTTGCCGAGCGTTCCGCCGGCCAAGCCGCGTCCGCGGCCGAGGAGCAGCCCTACGCGCTCGACTTCGATACCTCCTTCGACCCGTATGGCCTGTTGCCCGAATACGCCCAGCTGAAACCGCTGCAGCCGGAGGAGTTGACGTTGGGGCCGCAGTGGGAGGCGGAGCTGGAGTCCGAGTTGCAGCCCGCGCCCGACGACGCATTGGCGTCGGATCTGCATGCAGCCGACGAGCCGGCACGCCAGCAATTGGTCGAGTCCGAACTTGAACCTGAGCCAGAGCCCGCATTCGAAACCGCGCCTGAGCCAGAGTCCGACATCGAGCCTTCCCTTGACGACGAATCAACGGCCGCGTTGCCAGCGGAGTCCGCGGCCGACGCGGAACGCCGGCGCGGCCAGGACGCGCCCCCGTCTTTGCTGCTACGCCGTTCCAACGACGGCCGGCGCGAACCCTCGTTCGAGGCGCCGGGCGACGACGCCGAGCCGCCACCAGCCAGCATTGCGGCGGACCAGGACGCGCCCATAACGCCCGCCGAAGACGCCATGGCAAGCGACGACAAAGCCGACCTCGAACAGTTGCCCGAGCACGAAGACGAAGACGAGGATACCGGCGAAGACGAGCCGGGCTTCGTCAAGCAAGGCCGCCGGCGCCAGCGCGCCGGCAAGATGCTGCGCACGCTGATGGCGGCCGGTTCGCTGGTGCTGCTGCTCACGCTGCTGGCGCAAGGCGCGACCACCTTCCGCAATCAATTGGCGGCCCAGGTGCCGCAGCTAAAACCGGCGCTGGTGTCGCTGTGCGCCGCGGTGGGATGCCGCGTCGAGCTGCCGGCGCAGATCGACCTGTTGTCGATCGAACCTGGCGAACTGCAAAGCCTGGCCGAGCGGACCTTCTCCTACGCAACCGTGCTACGCAATACCAGCGGCGGCGCGCAAGCTTGGCCCTATCTGGAGTTGACGCTGGACGACGCCAGCGACAAGGCGGTGCTGCGCCGCGTGATTGCGCCGCGCGACTACCTGCCGCAGTCTATCAATCTCAGCAAGGGATTTCCCCCGCGCTCGGAACAAGCCGTTAAACTCTACGTTGAATTGGCCCAGTTGAAGGCATCTGGCTATCACATCGCAATTTTCTATCCATAGACACTATCATGACCAAGACCTCCCTGATCTGCGGATCACTCGCCATCGACACCATCATGCAATTTAGCGGCCGTTTCGGCGAATCCCTGCTGGCGGACCAACTGCACAAGGTCAATGTATCCTTCCTCGTGCCGACCCTGCGCACCGAGTTCGGCGGCTGCTCCGGCAACATCGCCTACAACCTGAAAATGCTGGGCGGCGAGCCGCGCATCATCGGCGTGATGGGCCAGGATTGCGGGCCCTACCTGGAACGCCTGCAAAAACTCGGCATCTCCACCGAAAACATCATGATCAAGGCCGACAGCTACAACGCCCAGTGCTTCGTCACGGCCGACGCCGACAACAACCAGATCAACGCCTTCCACCCGGGCGCGATGTCGTTCGCGCATGAAAACAATGTCGCCAAAGCCGGCCCGGCGCGGGTCGCGATCATTTCGCCGGACGGCCACGAAGGCATGCTCAAGCACGCGCAAGACTTGGCCGACATCGGCATCCCGATCATGTTCGATCCGGGCCAGCAACTGCCGATGTTCAACACCGAGCAATTGATCGACTTCATCGACAAAGCCACCTACGTCACCGCCAACGACTACGAAATCGAAATGTTGATGGAGCGCACCGGCCTGACCATCCAAGACATGGCCAGCCGCCTGGAAGCGCTGATCGTCACGCGTGGCGAACAAGGTTCCGAAATTTACACCGGCGGCAAGCGCATCGACATCCCGGCGGTGGCGGCCGACGCGGTGCTGGACCCGACCGGCTGCGGCGACGCCTACCGCGCCGGCCTGCTGTTCGGCATCACCAACGACCTGAACTGGGAAACCAGCGGCCGCCTGGCCAGCCTGATGGGCTCGATCAAAATCGCCCACCAGGGCGCGCAAAACCACAAGCTGACGGCGAGCGAAATCGGCGACCGCTTCGAAGCGGCGTTCGGCTACCGCTATTAATGAACCAAGGCGCGCCGCTTGCGCCATGTACACCACCGGCAAAGCGCCGGGGTCAGACCTTAAGGTCTGAACCCGGGGTTACGCCATTGGTTTAAAGAGACTTGCCGTGCGCCTTCAAATAGCGGCAACACCCATCAAGCGCGCCACCACCTCCGGCGTCAGCTCGGCCGATACAATCTCCAGCAATTTGCGTTTATTGGTCTGCCCGTGGGTCAGTGTGATGGCGCTCCTGGGCACGGCCAGCGTAGCGGCCAGGTAGCGGATCAAGGCCTCGTTGGCCTTGCCTTCAATCGGCTGCGCGTGCAGCTTCAGCTTGAGAGCGTCATCGAGCACGCCGATGACCTCGGTTTTCTTGGCGTTCGCCGTGATCTGCACGGCCAGACGGACGCCGCCCGGCAGCGCCGAACACCAAGCTTTACTCATCGACTACCAAATAACATGCCGACCAGCAGTTGCGCGACCTGCAGCAGGATCAGCGCGACCAGCAACGACAAGTCCAAACTGCCAAACAAGGGCACCACCCGGCGTACGGGACGCAGCAGCGGCTCGTTCAAGGCCCGAACAAACGGCGCCAGCGGCGCATGCGGGTTAATCCAGCTAAACACCGCCTCGATTATTAGCAGGGCCATGAAGCCATACAGAATCCATTGCAGGAAACGCTGCAAAGCCATCAAGAGGATGGTTTGGAACGGCAGGCCAGCGATCAGCCACAACGACGTGGCCAACAGCACGACCAGGAAGGCGCCGATCAGGCTAGCCCAATCGTAACCGCCGACGCCGGGCACAATCCGGCGCAACGGGCGCACCAGCCAATCGGACAGTTGAAAGGTGAATTGCGCGACCGTCGATGGCGGCCGTACCCGGACCGCCTGCATCCAAAACCGCAACAACAAAACGCCACCCAACACGCTGGCAACCGTATCAACGATCAACGTAAGAATACTAAGCACGACGATTCTCCAAAAAAAACCGCTGTGTGATTGATTCACACAGCGGCGTATTGCCTCATCAAGGCACCCAAGCGAACTGGGTTACGACGGGCGAGTGCTGGTAGGAAACGGCCAGGCTGCTGCCGGTGCCAACACTGTTTTTGCTGCTGGCGCTACCACCGCTGCCGGTTTGGCGACGGCGGCCTTCTTCGGTGCTGCGGCCTTCTTCGGCTTGGCTGCCGCTTTTTTCGCGGCTGGCTTCGCTTCGATTGGCGCTGCGGCCGCTACCGGCGCTGCTGCAAGTGGCGCTGGCGCTGGAGCCGCTGGCTTGGCTGCTGCTTTGGCCGCAGGTTTAGCTGCCGCTTTGGCCGCTGGCTTGGCTTCTGCTTTGGCCGCTGGCTTCGCTGTCGCTTTCGGCGCTGGCTTGGCAGCGACAGTAGCCGCTGGTTTCGCTGCTGCTTTAGGCGCTGGCTTCGCTACCGCTTTGGCCGCTGGCTTCGCGGCCGCTTTGGCCGCTGGCTTCGCTACCGCTTTAGCCGCTGGCTTAGCCGCTGCTTTGGCCGCTGGCTTCGCTGCTGCTTTAGGCGCTGGCTTGGCTGCCGCTTTGGCCGCTGGCTTGGCTGCCGCTTTAGGCGCTGGCTTCGCTGCTACTTTGGCCGCTGGCTTGGCTGCCGCTTTGGCCGCGGGCTTGGCTGCCGCTTTGGCCGCTGGCTTGGCTACCGCTTTGGCCGCTGGCTTGGCTGCCGCTTTGGCCGCTGGCTTGGCTGCCGCTTTGGCCGCTGGCTTGGCTACCGCCTTGGCCGCTGGCTTGGCTACCGCTTTGGCCGCTGGCTTGGCTGCTGCTTTGGCCGCTGGCTTTGCTGCTGCTTTGGCCGCTGGCTTGGCTGCCGCCTTGGCTACCACTTTGGCCGCTGGCTTGGCTACCACTTTGGCCGCTGGCTTGGCTGCCGCTTTGGCCGCCGGCTTGGCTACCGCTTTGGCCGCCGGCTTGGCTACCGCTTTGGCCGCCGGCTTGGCTACCGCTTTGGCCGCTGGCTTGGCTGCAGCTTTTGCCGCTGGTTTGGCGACTGCTTTGACTACTGCTTTCGCGGCTGGCTTAGCGGCGGCCTTCGCTACTGGCTTCGCTACTGGCTTCGCTACTGCTTTCGCGACTGGTTTTGCGGCCACTGCCTTAACTGCTGCTACCGGCTTTTTAGCGACGGGAGCTGCCTTGGCGGCTGGTTTCTTTGTTGCTGGTTTCTTAGCGGCTGTTGCCATTTGTCTCTCCTTCATCTGAGATGAGAAATTTACGCTACAAGATTAAAACCCGTCCAACCCATCATATTGGGCCAGGCGAATTATTCATCGGCACAAACAACAGGTTTGCGCTAATGAATTCGGCACCAGCTGAACTGCTGCAACTCCTCACGTTTGCAGCACTTCAGCCATCGTCGGTGCCACCCTGCCCAATCTCGCAGCTGGTGGCAAAGTCTGGTGTGTTGCGTACCCGCCGGGACGATTTTCGGTCGTCTTCAACGCGCCCGCAGCCACACCCCATTCTTCAAAACAAAAACCGCCATGCCTGAAAAAATTCAAGCATGGCGGCAGAAAAAAACGGTGTGGGCTTGTGCATATCCGTATGAATCTGTATCCCGATTTGCGATTTTTTGCGATGCCACGCGGCTGAAAAAACCGCGCATTCTAATGCTCGCATTTTCAATCTCATAAAGTACACGAAAACCTTGTCAATGCGCAACCAGCACAACACGTTTTCGTGGGCTTTTTTGCAGGATACGTGCGCTATTTCGCGGTAGCGCGCCAAATCGGCTTGCCACCCCTCGCGCGCGCCTGCCGGTTGGTACGCGAAGACGCGCGCGCGGGTCTTCGCCGAGGCCATCATTTCGGCGCAATTGATACCGGCGGTTCGGGCCATGGATGGCGCGCCAGAGTAAGCTTGGCGCGCGTGGAACGCGCATAAAAAAACCCGCCAAGGCGGGTTTTTTCCACATCGGCAGAGGCTCTTATTCCCAGTTCAGGGCGCCACCGGTCTGGTATTCGATGACGCGGGTTTCGAAGAAGTTACGCTCTTTCTTCAAGTCGATCATTTCGCTCATCCACGGGAAGGGATTTTCTTCCTGGGCGAACATTTGCTCCAGGCCGATTTGCTGCGCGCGGCGGTTGGCGATGAAGCGCAGGTAACCCTTGAACATCGGCGCGTTCAGACCCAGCACGCCGCGCGGCATGGTGTCTTCGGCGTAGGCGTATTCCAGGTCGACGGCCTTGAGGAACAGGCCCTTGATCTCTTCGCGGAATTCGGCAGTCCACAGCAGCGGGTTTTCCATCTTGATCGTGTTGATCAAGTCGATACCGAAATTGCAATGCATCGATTCGTCGCGCAGGATGTACTGGTACTGTTCGGCCGCGCCCATCATCTTGTTCTGGCGGCCCAGCGCCAGGATCTGGGTGAAGCCGACGTAGAAGAACAGGCCTTCCATCAGGCAGGCGAAGACGATCAGCGAGCGCAGCAGCTTCTGGTCGTTTTCCACGGTGCCGGTGGTGAAGGCCGGGTCGGTCAGCGTGTTGATGAACGGGATCAGGAACTCGTCCTTGTCGCGGATCGACTTCACTTCGTTGTAGGCGTTGAAGATCTCCGCCTCGTCCAGGCCGAGCGACTCGACGATGTACTGGTAGGCGTGGGTGTGGATTGCCTCTTCAAAGGCCTGGCGCAGCAGGTACTGGCGGCATTCCGGCGCCGTGATGTGGCGGTAGGTGCCGAGCACGATGTTGTTGGCGGCCAGCGAGTCGGCGGTGACGAAGAAGCCCAGGTTGCGCTTGACCAGGCGACGCTCGTCGTCGGTCAGGCCGTTCGGGTTTTTCCACAGCTCGATGTCGCGCTGCATATTCACTTCCTGCGGCATCCAGTGGTTGGCGCAGCCGGCCAGGTATTTGTCCCAGGCCCACTTGTATTTGAACGGCACCAGCTGGTTGACGTCGGTTTTGCCGTTGATGATGCGTTTGTCGTCGGCGTTGACGCGCTTGGCGACTGCCTCCGGCGCCGCTTCCGGCTCGGCCGCGGCGGCGCCCAGGTTCAGGCCGGTATCGGCCAACGGGGCCGGTTGCGGCTGGCGTGGCGCTGGCGCCGACGAAACTTCATCATCCCAAGACAACATGGTGTGTATTCCTTTATGTGCCGGCCAACAGCCGGCGGGTAATCTGTAAAAAGACCGCCCGGCGGGCCGGGTCGGGTCAAACTCAAGCGGGTACTAGCGGGTACAAGCGGCCGGCGCGGCAAGGCCGCGGCGGCCGTCCAACGTTTATTGGCAGGCTTCGCACTCTTCAAAGCCGTCGTCGCCGGGACGCAGGTAGCACGCCTCGCCGTCCGCGTCGGCCGCGACCGCGGCGGCCGCCGTGACGGCCGGTGCCGCCGCCGCTTGTGCGGCCTGGGCGCTGGCGGACATGCCGCCGTCGACCGCCACCGCGTTCAGCGCGCCGGTCTTGGAGGTCGACTTCTCCATGTGCGTGGCGGCGATGGTGCGCAGGTAGTAGGTGGTCTTCAAGCCGCGCAACCATGCCAGCTTGTAGGTCTCGTCGAGCTTCTTGCCCGACGCGCCGGCCATGTAGATGTTCAGCGACTGGGCCTGGTCGATCCACTTCTGGCGACGCGACGCCGCTTCCACCAGCCAGGTCGGCGATACTTCGAAGGCGGTGGCGTAGAGCTCGCGCAGGTCTTGCGGGATGCGGTCGATCTTGGCCAGGCTGCCGTCGAAGTATTTCAGGTCGGAGATCATGACTTCATCCCACAGGTCGCGCGCCTTCAGGTCGCGCACCAGGTGGGCGTTGATCTCGGTGAACTCGCCCGACAGGTTCGATTTCACGTACAGGTTCTGGTAGGTCGGCTCGATGCAGGCCGACACGCCGATGATGTTCGAAATGGTGGCGGTCGGGGCGATCGCCACGCAGTTCGAGTTGCGCATGCCGAATTGCTTGATGCGCGAGCGCACCAGCGACCAGTCCATCGCCGACGAATTGTTCACTTCCAGGTAGCCGCCGCGCTCTTCGGCCAGCAGCGCCACCGAGTCCTGCGGCAGGATGCCGCGGTCCCACAGCGAACCCTTGTAGGAGCTGTAGTGGCCGCGCTCCTCGGCCAGGTCGGTCGAGGCCAGGTAGGCGTAGTAGCAGACCGCTTCCATCGAGGTGTCGGCGAAGGCGACGCAGGCGTCCGAGGCGAACGGCACGCGCATCATGTGCAGGCAATCCTGGAAACCCATGATGCCCATGCCGACCGGACGGTGCGCCATGTTCGAGGCGCGCGCCTTTTCAACCGCGTAGTAGTTGATGTCGATGACGTTGTCGAGCATGCGCATGGCGGTGCGCACGGTCTTTTGCAGCTTGACGTGGTCCAGCTTGCCCTCTTTCATGTGGGCCGGCAGGTTGACCGAACCCAGGTTGCAGACGGCGATTTCGCTTTCGTTGGTGTTGAGCGTGATTTCGGTGCACAGGTTCGAGCTGTGGACCACGCCGACGTGCGACTGCGGGCTGCGGATGTTGCAAGGGTCCTTGAAGGTGATCCAAGGATGGCCGGTTTCAAACAGCATCGACAGCATCTTGCGCCACAGGTCGAGCGCGGCGATCTTCTTGAATACGCGGATCTCGCCGGCGGCGGCGCGCGCCTCGTAGCCGTTGTAGGCCAGTTCGAAGGCCTTGCCGACCTTGTCGTGCAGGTCCGGCGCTTCGCTCGGCGAGAACAGGGTCCAGTCGCCCTTTTCCATCACGCGCTTCATGAACAGGTCGGGAATCCAGTTGGCGGTGTTCATGTCGTGGGTGCGGCGGCGGTCGTCGCCGGTGTTCTTGCGCAGGTCGAGGAATTCCTCGATGTCCATGTGCCAGGTTTCCAGGTAGGCGCAGACCGCGCCCTTGCGCTTGCCGCCCTGGTTGACCGCGACGGCGGTGTCGTTGACCACTTTCAGGAACGGCACGACGCCCTGCGATTTGCCGTTGGTGCCCTTGATGTGGGCGCCCAGCGCGCGCACCGGGGTCCAGTCGTTGCCCAGGCCGCCGGCGAACTTGGCCAGCAGCGCGTTTTCCTTGATGGCGTCGTAGATGCCTTCCAGGTCGTCCGAGACCGTGGTCAGGTAGCACGACGACAGCTGCGAGCGGCGGGTGCCCGAGTTGAACAGGGTCGGGGTCGAGCTCATGAAGTCGAACGAGGACAGCAGGCTGTAGAACTCGATGGCGCGCGCTTCGCGGTCCTTCTCGTTCAGGGCCAGGCCCATCGCCACGCGCATGTAGAACGCCTGCGGCATTTCAATGCGCACTTCGTTGATGTGCAGGAAGTAGCGGTCGTACAGCGTCTGCAGGCCGATGTAGCCGAATTGCAGGTCGCGGTCGGCGACCAGGGCCTTGGCCAGGCGCGCCAGGTCGTAGTCGGCCAGGCGCGGGTCGAGCAGCTCGGCGTCGATACCCTTGGCGATGTAGGCCGGGAAGTATTCAATGTAGTGGGCGGCGGCGCCGGCTTGCGGCACTTCCTTGCAGAACACTTCCTTGCGCACCGTGTGCAGCAGGATGCGCGCGGTGACCTGGCTGTAGGCCGGGTCTTTTTCCATCAGCGCGCGGGCGGCCAGGATGGCCGACTTGTGCAGCTCTTCGACGGGCACGCCGTCGTACAGGTTCTTCAGCGTCTCCGACAGGATCGCTTCGGCGTCGACGTGCTTTTCCAGGCCGACGCAGGCGGCGTTGATCAGGTCGCGCACCTGGTTCATGTCGAGCGGACGGCGCTCGCCGTTTTCGGTCACGTGCAACTGCGGCGCGGCGGCGGCGGACGCGCCGCCCTGCTGCGCTTCTTTTTGCAGGCGACGCTCTTCCATGTGCTTGGCGCGGTACAGCACGTAGGCGCGGGCCACGTCGTGTTCGCCCGAACGCATCAACGACAATTCCACCTGGTCTTGCACGTCTTCGATATGGAAGGTGCCGCCGCTAGGCTGGCGGCGCACCAACGCCGCGACCACGCCGTCGGTCAATTGCTCGACCAGTTCGCGCACGCGCGCCGAGGCCGCGCCCTGGCCGCCGTTAACGGCCAAAAACGCCTTGGTCATGGCGATAGCGATCTTCGACGGCTCAAACGCCACCACCGAACCGTTGCGACGGATGATGCGGTAGTCGCCCAGGGCCGCGGCGGTCGGGCCGACGCTGTTGTTGGCCGAGGCCGGCACTGCTGCCGGATGGATGGACATGTCTGAGGTTGATTGCATTGAAGCTCCCGGTAGCGGCCCGGCGATGTGCCAAGCCGATGGTAATGAATTAGAACCCCCGATCAGGCGCGAGTTCTGCGGAAAATGGTGCTTTAAAAAAGCAAAAGAATGCCCCTTCCAACGGCTCTTGAATGTTGGTTCGGGTCATTGGTTTGCGGATGATAATGTCCGGCGACTGCCTGGTAGCGGTGTTCCAGACGTATCTAGCAACAGTGGTGAAATCCCAGGAGACCACTAGATATAGTGTTGAAGCTTATAAATTTTACTAATTGTAGTACTCAAATTTGGTTAACGCAAGCGTGCGCGGGGCGAGATATTTGCACTTTTCCACTCTTTTTGTGTTGACTTTTCAAACTGTCGCCGGGAAGCCCAGCTGCCGGTAAGTGGGTACTAACGCACCTTGGCGAACCAGCAATTCGCACAATGTTTTTTTATAAAGGTTCCAATCGAAACAAGGTCCCGGGTCGGTCTTGCGGCCGGCCGCGATATGCTCGTGGCCGCAGACGTCGCGCAGCCGGTAGCGCGCCTGCAGCGCCGCCGTCAGCGCCGCCAGGGTCGCGTACTGACTTGCCGTGAACGCCACCACGTCGCTGCCCTCCAGCTCGACCCCGATGGAAAACTCGTTGCAGCGCGGCCGTCCCCGGAACGCCGACAGGCCGGCGTGCCAAGCCTTGTCGTTGCCGGAAACATACTGGATCAGGCGGCCGTCGCGGCGCACGAAAAAATGCGCCGACACCCGCAAGCCGCGCAAATCGGCGAACGAGGGATCGGCATTATAGTCCAATCGGCCGGTGAACAAGTCGGACACATGCGGCCCGCCGAAGCGGCCGGCGGGCAGGCTGACGTTGTGGATCACCAGCAGCTCGGCTTCGGCGCCGTCCGGACGGGCGTCGCAATGCGGCGACGCGTAGCGCGCCGCGCCGGCGCACCAGCCGTCCGCCGCCACCGCCAGCGCCAGCGCCGCCGCCGGGGTCACGCCTCCGGCTCCTGGATGTTCAGCTTTTGCATCTGGTAGCGCAGCTGGCGGAAGCTGATGCCCAGCAGTTGCGCCGCCTGGGTGCGGTTGAACTGGGTTTGCGCCAGCGCCCGCACGATGATGTCGCGCTCGACCTGGCTCAGGTATTCCGGCAGGCAGTGCGGCAGGCCGGCGCCGCCGTCCGGCGCCGCCGCGAAGGCGAAACCGGGCGCCGCCGCCGCGGGCGCGCCGTCCAGGCCGGCCGCGGCGGCCGGGGCCGTGGGGGGAGGGGGGGGGTCTGTCGGACACCCCCGC